>NZ_JBEOPI010000012.1:0-119695 GCF_040309905.1 Shewanella sp. CAL98-MNA-CIBAN-0140 | reverse complement strand
TATATATGACAGCAATCCTGTCCCTGTTATCGATGAGTTATACCTTGCAATACGGGAGGAGACCATATATGAGGTTAAGTAGATTTATCGCAACAGATGAGCAACTTCTTGATCAAATAAATTTTTAATCAAACCTGAAAACTCAGTAATAAAGATACTTTGTTCGGGTGTGGCTTGATGATTAGCAACAGAGGCTAAAATCTCTTCTAAGTCGTATACTATTGCATCAATTTCACGGATCACTATATTACGCTGAGCAAATGATAATTGCGGGTTTTGACCACATACCATAATGATCTGAGCAGATAACTGATCTTCAAACAGTTCCATAACAGTTTCCGTTGTATTTACGGTATTTTCAGACGACTCAAACAGCCCTAAATGTTCAGTTAAATACTGAATTAAATGCATGTAGCCGTCTTTGTCGGTAACCATTGTGCCCCACCTTTCTTAAACACTACTTAGCCGAAAATGGCTCTCAATCTTGATGATTGAAAGTCATTAACAACCACAGGTAACTATTGCGCTAAGGTTAGCACAAATGACACTGGCACTGCCAAGCTGATACTCGGCAAACCCGCCATTTCTTTAAGTTTTTCGACACCCGACACAAGGCCAAATTCATTTGCTTGAATAATCACTGGCGCTAAACTTGAAATCACCATTTTCTTGTCAGATAATTTAGCCACTAACACTTCAAAACTTTTTTGTTGTTTCTGACCATGTAGTGAAATGGTTGCTTCAACTTGGGTCGTTAGCGTGTCACCGACTTTTAATCCTGCCAACAATTTGGGATTAACCACCGCATCCAAGGTTAACTTTGGAAACTGCGCAACTTCAAACAACACAGTCTGCATTCGCTGATCACGAATTTCTATTCCGGTATCAACACTGGTTAAATCAATCGATAAAGAAAATGCACCCGCATCCGTTAATTCACCTGCAACTTGTTTAAAATGATGTACTTCGGCAATATCGGCTTTCTTAATCGAAATAAAGCTCACCCGAGAATGATCTTGATTGACTTGCCAATCGCCTGCCATCACAGATGTACTCAGCAAGCTCGCGGCTAAAAAAGGTAACCATTTTTTCATCATAAAGTCCTTTGTATAGAAAGTCAGATTAAGTATAGAGTAATATTTCGTTATATCTTGCTGGGGATCAATTTAGCCAACCATTTATCTAACGCTTGTGCAAACGCATGCTTATCCGTTTGCGAAAAACTATTCGGGCCGCCAGTATGTATGCCACTGCTACGCATTTCTTCCATAAAATCACGCATAGTCAGTATCTGTTTGATATTCTCAGCGGTATACACGGTACCACGAGGGTTCAATACTAGTGCACCTTTATCAACCGCATCTGACGCGAGAGGAATATCAGCGGTGACCACTAAATCCCCTTTGACAACTTGTTCAACAATGTAGTTGTCTGCTTCATCAAAACCGGAACTCACTCGGATCATGCTAATTAACGGTGATCTTGGCACGTTAATCATTTGATTAGCCACTAACACCAATTGAATCGACTTACGCTCAGATGCCCGAAACAACATCTCTTTCACTGGATTGGGACAAGCATCAGCATCAACCCAGATTTTATTGGTTATCACCGCTAAAGGCTCCACTTCATTAACATTCATTAAGGTGCCAACCGATCAATATTCCAATCAGCATCGGTTTTGGTATAAATAAATCTGTCATGTAAACGATGCTCACCTCCTTGCCAGAACTCGATACTGCTTGGACGGACTAAATATCCGCCCCAAAACTTAGGTAATGGCACTTCACCCTGAGCATATTTGGCCTTCATTTCGGCAAATTTCCCTTCCAGTGCTTGCCGCGCAGAAATCTTGCTCGATTGTTTGGATACCCATGCGGCAATTTGACTGTCTTTGGGTCTGGACATGAAGTATTTAGCCACATCCAATATAGATAATGGTTCCGCTTGCCCTAATACTGCCACTTGGCGATCAAGAGCATGCCAAGGAAACAGTACACTGATTTTACTGTTAACGGCTAATTGTTTTGCTTTGCGACTTTCTAGATTGGTAAAAAACACAAACCCTTTATCGTCAAATTTCTTCAGCAACACAATACGTTGAAATGGCTGACCATCCTCATCAACCGTTGCGATAGACATGGCTGTCGGATCGGTAAGTTGTGCCTCTGTGGCCTGTTGCATCCATTGTTCAAACAGATCCATCGGGTTAGTAGGCAAATTGGCCCGTCTTAATCCACCTTGGGTGTATTCACGGCGAATATCACTTAAATCACTCATATTGGCTCCTCATTAACCTTGCGAGATCTATTCTACGCTGAGCAGGCACAAAAAAGCCAACGTCAGCACGTTGGCGAATGTGCTTAATGATAAAGTTGAAATTACTTTTTAATTAAGCCCTTACCTTCTGCCCAGACATGCAGCATTTCAAGGCCCAGAGTCGCTCCTGCAAGCGCAGAATTTCAGCCGAATCGTATGATGGCGCCACTTCAACAACCATACCAACAACCTTCATACCACGTAATCCACGAATAATTTTCATTGCTTTATCACTGGTTTATCCGCCACAAACAGGCGTGCCATTGCCCGGAGCATTAGCCGGGTCTACACAATCAATGTCGAACGTGATGTATAACGGCATATCAACGACGCGAGCACGCACTTGTTCAACAATGTGTTGCGCCGTTGCGGCATCAACCACCTCAAAGCCGTGGCCTTCTTTGTGGTATTCGGTACGAATACCACTTTGTATTGAATGCTCAACATCAATCAATCCTTCACGCGGTGCACACTAAATTTACCGATGCTTGGCGAATGGCATTAGGCCCCATACGACCACCTGAACGACCTGTTGTTGCCATATAAAAAGGTAAACCAATCACTACCACGTCGGCATCAGACTCCGTTGGTTTAACATTCAGTGGCTGGCGTAAATACCCGAATGCGTTTGAAGAAAGCAAATAATCAGGTTTTTCTGCAAAAGTAGTCATAGACTATCAAAAAGATGGCAAATGCCGATAATTACAATAATGTAGGGTTCAGTACTTCTAAGCAATCTTGCTGATAGTGGCTGAAGTGTATGTTAAAACCTTGTTCGATTGTCATTGCGCACTGGCTTAAACACAAGTACTTTAAAAACTGCTTATTGGCAATATTACTATTAAAACCAATAATGTCGCAGCTGTTTGGCTGCAATAATCTTACTAGCTCAGCAAAGATATCAACCTGAGTTGTGGTGAGATCAATGTTGGTTTCAACACTCACATAAGAACTATTTTCTTGTGGTGTAATGTGTATTGTAAAATATTCACAACCCCGAATACCGTTGATTGAATAGCCTAGCGGGCTGAATAAATACTGATCAATACTAAAACCATTAAATAATTGTTCCAGTTGCAGCATCAGCCCAATTTGAACCATTGATTGCTGATCACCCCGTAAATAATCCGCTATCGGACCCGAAATATGATACATCAGCAGTTCATTGGTGGTATCAAACCGACTGGCTTGATACTCTTTATCGGTAGTAAAAGTATAGTGATGATGGCTATCTAAATGACCCATTCGGTGGGCCTGCCCCGCAATAAAATGCCTTAACCTAAGCACATCGTCGCCAAAAGAACTTGCTTGTAAATGGGCATAGTATTCGTTTTTGCGCTGATAACAAACATATGCAATAGCTTGTTCACCTAAACGTTCAATGCAGTAGCATGCTGATTCTACTAGCGAGCTAGTGCCGCAAGTGAGCATAACGAGTCGATCATCCCAAACAAATAAACTCGATTCACTCAGTAAATAAGCATCGCAATATTCATTACTTATGCTAGATAAAATATCTGCATTTGAGGCAGCAACAAGCCCCACCCAAAATGTTCGATCTAATGACCGTAATTTAGGGGCTGATGCATTAACGATAATCTCTAACTTTTTCTCTGAACCTTCAAAAAACATCTTAGCAACTTAAAAGCCTAGCGACCTGCGGTAACTAGGCTTTTTGAATAACAAGTTAATGTAGTAAATAAGATTAAAAATCTTCTAGGTAAGTGTAGCCTTTAAGCCCTAACTGTAACTCTTCTAGGATACTGGCGCGCTCTTCTTCAACAATATGTTGATTCACAAGCTCTTCATAGGTGCGCATAAAGTCTACCGCATCTAAATTCACATAACGTAGCACATCAGCTACCGTGTCGCCTTGTAAAACAGACTCAATCTGGCTTGATCCACGCTCATCGATACGCACAACAGCTGAGTTGGTATCACCGAACAAGTTATGCATATCACCCAAGATTTCTTGGTATGCCCCCACCATGAAAAAACCAATCAGGTATGGGCTGTCTGCGCTCCACGCTGGGACGGGTAAAGTTGTTTCAATTCCCTGACCGTCAACGTATTGATCAACAATACCATCAGAGTCACAGGTAATATCTAACATTACCGCACGGCGCTCTGGTGCTTTATCTAAACCCGATAAAGGCAACACAGGGAACACTTGATCAATACCCCATGCATCAGGTAATGACTGGAATAATGAGAAGTTAACGAAAAACTTGTCTGCTAATTTTTCATTCAATTCGTCAATCACGGGACGGTGATAACGATTATTGTTACTTAATAATCCCTTCACTTCATGGCAAACACGTAAATTGGCTTGTTCTGCCCAAGCTCGGTCAGCCAAACTTAATTGACCCACAGCAAACAATGAGTGTGCTTCAGCAATATCACTTTGGCTATCATGATAAATTTCAATAATCGCACGCTGATCATATCGACCGCTGATTTCTAACCAAGATTGCCACATGTTGTGCAATAATTGCGGCGCCTCTTCACTTGGTTCTTGAATATTTTCTGGTTGATACGCTTCAGTACCAATCACATCAGTAATTAACACCGCATGATGCGCCGTTAAATGGCGACCAGATTCAGAAATAATACGCGGCATTGGTTGCTCGTACTCATTACATAAATCGGTTAATACGTTGACGATATTGTTAGCATACTCATTTAAACCATAGTTCATTGAGTTATTGCTTTGGCTTCGTGTACCATCGTAGTCAACCGCTAACCCGCCGCCCACATCGAAACAATCAATGCTGGCACCGAGTTGGCGCAATTCACAGTAAAAACGGCCTGCTTCGCTTACACCTTGGCGAATGTCACGAATATTGGCAATTTGCGAACCTAAATGGAAGTGTAATAACTGGAGAGAATCCAGCATATTAGCACTTTTTAATTCAGCAATAACTTTCAACACTTGTGCTGCAGACAAACCAAATTTGGACTTTTCGCCACCGCTGGCTTGCCATTTGCCTTTACCTTGAAAAGCCAAACGCACACGTAAACCTAAACGTGGAGTGATCCCTAGCTTTTCAGCTTCAGCCAATACCATTTTAAGTTCCGACATTTTTTCAAGCACGATATAGACTTTATGGCCTAGCTTTTCGCCGATTAATGCTAAGCGAATATATTCTTTATCTTTGTAACCGTTACATACAATAACTGAACTGGCTTTTTGCGCCATCGCAAGAACTGCCATTAACTCTGGCTTACTGCCGGCTTCAAGTCCCAACTGTGGAACTTCTTTCGATTTTTGGCTGGCTAGAATTTCTTCAACCACCGTTTTTTGTTGGTTTACTTTAATCGGATAAACTAACAAATAATCATTTTGATAATCGTATTTCTTAATTGCATCATTAAATGCTTCGCATAGACTTTCCACTCTATGGTGTAAAATCTGCGGGAAACGGACTAGTACCGGTAACGAAACGCCTGCTTCAACCATACTATTGGCTAATTCATTTAAGCCAACTTTATGATCCGGATTTTGTGGGTTAGGTGACACTGTCACTTCACCATCTTCACTAATACCATAAAAACCTTGGCTCCAGTGAATCACGTTATAACCAGAGCGAGCATCTTCGATAGACCAATCAGACATAATTATTTTCCGTATTTGTATCAACGTTAGCAGCGCCCCCATCGGTAGCCACTGCTTGTTAAATAATCCAGATAACGCCGTAACGTTAACTCAGAAATTAACAGGTTTACCAGCACTTTCATCATGGCTGTATAACCTGTGACAGACGAAATAAGCACACAGCTAACGAGTTTTAGACTGCGCCGTATTGTTATCGTCTTTAGCACCTTTTACTGTCGAACATCTTACGCAGATATTTGCAAAGCATGCAAATATTGGTTGCTGAGCATGGGCTGAAGACTGTAACAAGTATTTTACTCATTAAGGGGTTCATTAGTTCACTTTTCAGCTCATACTTAACACATTTTCGACCTTTTTAAAAACGGCGCAATTAAAACCTGCAATCATGTGTAATGCAAGTTAATTACCGATTAATTTTGATAATAATTTGCCAACAATTCCCATGGTAAACATCGACAAAGACAGTGATAACAGCAAATGATTTTAGATAGCGATTAATTCACACAACGTGAGCGAATTTTACGTGTATAATTAAGTGTTTTTATTAAGATCATCTTTTCATTTTTATTAAAGTAGAGTCATTCATGATACAGATCGGTAAACGTTATTCATTAGAAGTCGTTAAACAAGTTAATTTTGGGGTTTATCTAAATGCTCAAGAGCTTGGACAAGTCTTGCTTCCTAATAAATTTGTCCCTACCGGTTGTAATGTCGGGGATATGGTCGATGTGTTTCTTTACCTAGATTCTGAAGACATTGTGATTGCCACCACCCAAAAATCTCTGGCCCAAGTAGGTGAATATGCTTATTTAAAAGTGATTGCCACTGGGCCTTTCGGTGCATTTTTAGATTGGGGTTTAGACAAAGATTTATTATTACCCTTTGGTGAGCAACACAAACCGGCAGAAGAAGGCCACTCATACTTAGTCTATGTCCATGCCAACCATGCCGATGAACGCATTATGGCATCCTCTAAACTGGATAAGTTTGTCGACAAAACTGAAGCACACTACACCCAAGGCGAACAAGTTAACTTGATCATCGGCGGCACGACAGATTTAGGTTATAAAGCCATTATCAATCACCTGCATTGGGGCGTTATTTACCAAAATGAAGTGTTTCAAAAACTTCGCTTTGGACAAAAGGTCACTGGTTTTATTAAAACCATCCGCAGTGATGGCAAAATTGATCTTGTACTGCAAAAAGGTGATAAAGACGAGCTGGATAAAAATGCCCGTTTGATCATCAATAAACTGCGCAGCGCGAACGGTTTTTTACCCTTACATGACAAAACGGATGCTGATGTCATTTATGACAAACTCGGCATGAGTAAAAAAGCCTTTAAAAAATCCATTGGCGGCTTATTTAAAGCCGGTGAGATCACCATCGAAACTGACGGTATTCGGTTAACTGTGTGAACAATATTCGATTAACTTGAGTAAACTAGTCCAATCCTTTGAGAAAAAGCATGCCTCTGTTATAAAAGTAATAGAATCATGCTTTTCATTAAAAGGATACTGTGTATGGAATTAACCCAACTAGAAGCTAGAGTTATCGGATGCTTGCTCGAAAAAGAACTCACGACTCCTGATCAATATCCTCTGTCATTAAATTCACTCGCCTTAGCATGTAATCAAAAAAGCAGTCGCGAACCGGTTATGTCACTGAGCGAATCTCAAGTACAAACGATAATAGATGAACTTACCCAAAAACGCTTAATCAGCGAGCAATCGGGTTTTGGCAGCCGAGTCGTAAAATATAAGCATCGCTTTTGTAATACCGAATTCAGTGAATTACAGTTAACCAGTGCTGAAGTCGCATTAATCTGTGTGTTATTACTTCGTGGCCCACAAACACCAGGGGAACTAAAAACCCGTACCAACCGACTCCACGAATTTACTGATATGTCGCAAGTTGAGACCGCATTGCTGGCGTTAAGCCAACGGGAAAAACCGTCAGTAGTGCAACTCGCTCGAGAAGCTAATAAACGTGATTGCCGCTTCCTTGAGTGCTTTAGTGGCAACGTCGACGACTATCAAGTGAATAGTAGTCACGCCATTGAGGTTTCTACTCACACTCAGCACTCTTTACAACCAAACGATCGGGTCACAGAGCTTGAGCAAAGAGTTGATTTACTCGAGCAAAAAATCGCGCAATTAGAGACGCTATTAAACTAATTTATGCTTTCCATTAACGGGTTAAGCAAGGGAATAGATATGGACCGTACCACCTCTCCGTCGACACTTACTCATATTGGGTTATTAGCCAAATATGAACTCACCAAACGTTTTAGTAATAAAAGCGGCATGATTTCATTAATTGCCTTTATGTTAATTTGGGCCATTTTATTGCTTTATCCTATTAAGAGTGCGTCTGAATTTATCATGCTGCCCAGCTTTAAAAACGTTACCGAAGCACTGTTTGGGCCTGGGAGTTTACGTCATCTCTTCGAATGGCCTGTGGCAGAATTTGCCGTGTTCTGGTTGGCGGCACTCTATCTGTTTCCAATGTTTAGTATTTTTATAGCAGCTGATCAATTTAGTTCAGATAAACAACGTGGTAGCTTGCGATTTCTAACATTAAGAGTCAGTCGTACTAGTTTGTTTTTTGGTCGTTTCTTAGGTCAAATGCTTATTCAGTTTATGTTGATCATCTTAACGCTATTAGCGACCATAGCACTGGCATCATCTCGTGATATATCATTATTATTGCCATCAATAACAACCAGTCTTTTAGTGATGGTTAACCTAGTGATTATATTACTGCCTTATACTGCTGCCATGGCGGTGCTATCATTACAAGCAAACTCAGCCAGGCAAGCAAGTATTTTTGCGATCATCTTATGGGCTGTTGTATCGATTGTTATCGCCATAGTGAATATGAATTTTCCACAACTCAGCTGGTTAAATTGGTGTCTTCCTGGCTCGCAAATTGCGAGTTTGATCAACACCCAAGGATTAAGTTCATTGGCACTTGCTCCCATTCCTTTACTGCAAACTGCAGTTATTTTATTTGTCGGTAAAGTCTTGATGAGTCGGAGCGCACTATGAGTATTATTCAATGTGACAACCTTTCTAAACAATATGCCAATAAACTTGCACTCGATAACGTATCGTTAACCTTGACTGAAGGTGCTCCTATCGCATTAGTGGGTCCCAATGGTGCCGGTAAAACCACCCTATTCAGTTTATTGTGCGGTTATATTCAACCCACCACAGGTAGTATTAGGATTTTAGGTCATAAGCCTGGTAGCAAAGCGCTACAGGGGCTGTTATCGGCATTACCACAAGATGCCGCATTAGACCCTAATTTTACGATTGTGTCGCAACTGCAGTTTTTCGCTCAATTGCAAGGCATGACAGTCGCGGCTGCCAAGCAAGAAGCGTTAAGAGTGCTTACTCTTGTGGATTTAACCGATTCCGCTGATGCCAAACCTAAAAGCTTAAGCCACGGCATGGGTAAACGGGTATCAATTGCTCAAGCACTGATGGGTTCACCCAAAATTGTATTACTCGATGAGCCGACAGCCGGACTTGATCCTGCCAATGCGAAAAAAATTCGGCAGATTGTTAAAGACTTATCCGGTAAGACGACTTTTGTGATCAGTTCACATAATCTTGATGAGCTTGAAAAACTATGCGACCAAGTTGTCTATCTTGAACATGGAAAACTGCAACAATCCGTCTCTATAAACGCCAGTCAAGCCACAGACTTCCTCACACTTACCATGAAACAGTGCGACATGGACAGTCTACATCAGCAGTTATTAGGCCTTAACGACATTATTGAAGTAAGACGAATTAGTGATGAGCAGTATGTAATCGAGTATCAAAAACAATCAAGCTTTACCCTTGAAATGCAGTTATTTGAGCTATTTACCACCCATCAGTGGCAATATAAGGCATTGCTTAAAGGCAGAACCTTAGAGGAAACCTTATTTTCTTAAGCCATCGTCATGGGTAAAACAACACTTTAATACTGACGAGAAATGGATTAGCGTTACCAAAAAGAGACTGAATAACCTGATGGCCCTAGTCAATGCCATTGCTTATTAATCTGTGATGACTCACCTAATTAATAAGCGATGGTATCCTTGCGCACATCAGTAATACATCTGGTCAGCATAATGCAAAACGATTTACACTCCCATCACTGAACACAGTAAATTCATTAATAATATTACCGCTAAGCCACTGCACAGCAAGTTCTGTCACCGTTAAATCCCCAGAACTGTATTTACTCTAAAACGACAAAAGTTTTCAAACAAATAATCTGAACAGCTACCCCCCTCACGGCAAGTGTTCTAAAACAATCGGTACTCTAACAACAAGTGCATTAAACTGAAAAGCCTCTTCACTCGCACCCCTTTGAATATCATTAATGCAAATAACCTCAACGTGAGCAAGAAGTAACACTGCTCGATATAAGTCAAAATAGTTTCAACGATTTGATCTCAAACTTGCCCATTTTTTTTCGAGCAGAGCATTGCCACCCCCTCAATAGCCTATCCATTACAAGCCAATTACTACAGCCGCCAAAGCCGTTAGCAGGACAAGCTTTTGACCACCGTTGAAATATCCCACGCTAAGGTTAACTAGCTAACGGCCCCTTGCCGTCATGGCGCACGAACAATCGCCAATTCCCTTGGGTAGTTATGTTTATATCGCCGACACTCCCTAGGGCAATCAAATAACCAGTCAAGTTATTGAGTCGGTGCTAAGTGGAGGGAGCAATTGTGTTCAGTAATCTTGTTGTTCTGCGGGAGTTCAAAGCGCTACAACGAAGGATAAGGCTTAAATGCCAATGTAGAGAGAAGGTAATAGGTTTCAGATTTACATCATGGCGCTGGCAAAAAAACCTCTTTAGACGCTAAATATATGCTAGTGAACCGATTAATCAAAAGTGTTATAAAAGCTTAGGGTCCATATAGGGCATAGTTATTTTATGGCATGGTTATTTATGGAATAGTTATTTTGGCTACCTTGAACTAACAAGCGTAAGCGACGTAATATTTAATGTAATTGCTACACTATTCATAAGGATATAAATGAGATTAATAACTTAGACAATGAGGTGAAACTGATGATTATATGATTATATGATTTAGATGATTTAGATGATTTAGATGATTTAGATGATTTAGATGATTTAGATGATTTAGATGATTTAGATGATGGCAACACACATAAAAAATGCAAAAAAAAACTGCAACAATAAATTGTTACAGTTTTAAAGTCCTAACATTTAGCTAAAGCTAAATATTAACCAACTACTGAAACGTTCTCAGCTTGAGGACCTTTCTGACCTTGAGTCACAGTGAAAGAAACTTTCTGACCTTCGTCAAGAGTTTTGAAACCGTCTGAATTGATAGCACGGAAGTGAACAAAAACGTCTGGACCAGACTCTTGCTCAATAAATCCGAAACCTTTATCAGAGTTAAACCACTTAACAACACCAGTAACTTGAGACATAATATATAAATCCTGTAGAAAAAAATAGTTAAAGCCTTAACGGCAGTAAAGCTGGAAAATGCCGGTATTACTTATGTTTACAGGACGAAACTGGTCGTATTGATAAATATAAGCCCAACCTTCAAGCTGAGTAGACTATAAACCATTCTCGAGATAAGTCAACAAACATCAATCAAAAGATAGTATTTAATTGGTGACATGACAAAATGGTTTATCTTTGAGCATCAGATAGTTATTTATATCAATGATCTGATTGTTTCTTGTTCGCGTTGATGAATTTCGATTTTAAAGTCTATCTCACACTCAAGCCCTTGCTCTATTATTTGAGACTTCTGTGAATCACTCAACTTCCAGGCGTAAGGTGTCATATTAAGAAAATGATCAATATCGTCTGCATGGGTTAGCGATAGTGAATAGCTCAACGCTTCGTGAGCTAAGTATGTAAAACCATCCAATACCAAGGGTCCTTGTGGGTGCAGCTTGGGCTCACTATAAATTTTCTGCTTTAAAGCATAATGATGTGTAGGACCAGGTGAAACCGTAATTAATATTCCACCCGGTTTTATCACTCGCTGTAACTCTTCAATCTTAGAGGGCGCATAAATACGGATCGCTAAATCAAAACTGTTATCTGCCAAAGGCATTTCAAACGCACTCGCCACACAAAAATGCAGATCCGAATAGCGTTTGGCTGCATAACGAATCGCAGATTTAGAAATATCTACCCCGAAAAGCTCACAATGGGATTGAGTGACAGATTGCAGCGCTTCAAACAATCGATGACTGTAATATCCTTCACCACAGCCTATATCGAGTATCTTATTGGCATCTGGAGCATATTCAAACGCCAACTGGTTAACCTTGTCGCTTAAGGGCTGATAAAAGCCTTGATTAAGAAACTCTCTTCTAGCGAACATCATTTCTTTGTTATCACCAGGGTCTTTGGTTTTCTTTTTTTGTACAGGCAGTAAATTAACGTAACCTTCTTTGGCACAATCAAATTGATGACGTTGTTCACATTGCCAAGCGTTTTGTTGTTTCACTAACGGGGCGCTGCAAATAGGGCAAATATAAGACATGGGTGGACTCTAGAGTTACTTAAAAATTAAAGATCGTCATCACACAGTTTAGTGACCATTTCCGACACATCTTTAGGGGCTAATAGTTCAAAACAATCTAATTTACGTTGTAATTGCTCATTATTATAAATTTGTTCATTGGATGAACGCCCAAAATTAGGACGCTCTAATGACTGATGATAGGTTCGCAACAACCATTGGTGCTTATTTTGCAATAAATGATCAAGTTTTAATAGTTCAGTTGAGACACCAGGGTGAATTTTGCCCGACTCACCACGGAGGTAATCACGTAACTCTCGCCGGACTTGCTCTAATTCACTAATATGAACAGCCAGCATGTTAGAGGGCTCATCATAATCAAACTTACGCCCTAATATCGCTTTAGCCATAACGAGTACTTGAGGTTCACTCAAAATCCGTAAGTCATTTTCTAAAGTCACCAGTTCAAAACGAGCTTCGGCTGATAACCTAAAATACATATCCTCATCAACGTTAATATTAATCCTCACCCCTCTTCTAAGTTGCTCGATACACACGCGAGGAGCCACTCCCATTGAAGGATATAATTTAATCCCCTGCCCCACGGATCGTCGTTGAGCTGGCGTTTGGATTAATGGCTGCGTATGCTCAAAAGCAAAAGTCAAAAACGGTTGGATACGTATAATTAGTGTCGCTTGGGTATGATTAACTTGGCTCACCACAAACTCAACCAAAGGATTACTCATCGTTGATAACACTAATAAATCACTCACACTTTCAGATAAGCGCAGTGTCAACGCAGTAGGTTGATTAATTTCGCAAACACTAGGTTGAGTAAAGAGATGGTGATCCATAGAATATTCCTTAATTACTTCGTTAAATTGTAACCAGCAAATCCCCATTAGTCACCAGTAAACAAGGCTATATTATAAAATTTGTATTGAACTTTATCTCATTATCATTTTTTTATGCTGATAAATGTTAACATGGATTTAATCGCGAAAAGGATCTTATATTTACTATGGCTAACGCAATTCAACCCACTTTATACTGGCACGATTATGAAACTTTTGGGGCAAATCCAAGCAAAGATCGCCCATCACAATTTGCGGGTATTCGAACCGATCTAGAGTTGAACATTATTGGTGAACCTGAAACCTTTTATTGCAAACTCGCGCCTGACTACTTACCGTCTCCCGAAGCCATATTAATTACCGGTATCACTCCGCAGCTGGCTAATCTTAAAGGCGAACCTGAAGCTGAGTTTATGAAACGTATCAATACGTTATTTAGCCAGCCTAACACCTGTGTCGTGGGCTATAATTCATTACGTTTTGATGATGAGGTCAGTCGTCATGGTTTCTATCGTAACTTTATCGATCCCTACGCTCGAGAATGGCAAAACGGTAATTCGCGTTGGGATATTATTGATTTAGTTAGAGCTTGCTATGCATTTCGCCCTGACGGTATTAATTGGCCAAAGAAAGAAGATGGCTCACCCAGTTTTAAACTGGAGTTACTCACCCAAGCGAATGGCTTAAGTCATGAAAAAGCCCATGATGCCATGTCTGATGTTTACGCCACCATTGCAATGGCGAAACTGATAAAGCAGAAACAACCTAAACTGTACCAGTATTATTTTAATTTAAGACGTAAACAAGCGGTTGCTGACCACGTTGATGTATTAAAAATGCAACCTTTGGTTCATGTCAGCTCGAAAATTAGTGCGCTTCAAGGCTGTACTACGTTGATTGCACCCGTGGCGTATCATCCAACCAATAAAAATTCAGTGATCTGCATTAATTTGGCCATGGACATCTCACCTTTGATAGAGTTGTCCGCGCAAGAAATTAACCATCGTATGTACACTCCTCGTCAAGAATTATCAGAAAATGAGCTGCCAATACCGCTCAAGCAAATTCAGCTTAACAAATGCCCTTTTGTTGATTCGCCAAAATTACTGGATGACGAGGTCGCGGAGAAATTACAGTTTGATAAAGCATTTGCACGTGAGCAATATAAACGCTTAAAAAACCATCCCGAATTACGTGAAAAGCTTAACCAAGTATTTGAACTTGAATCAAATCGCAAACCGATTACCGATCCTGATTTAATGCTTTATAGCGGTGGATTTTTTAGCCATGCAGATAAATCTAAAATTGACATTATTTGTCATACCGAACCTCGTAACCTAGCGGCGTTGGCATTGCAGTTTGATGATCCTCGTATCGATGAAATGTTGTTTCGTTTCCGGGCCCGTAACTACCCAGGAACATTAACAGACAGTGAAGCTCGTAAATGGCGAGATTTCTGTCAACAACGCTTATCTGATGCCGATTATGTGATTAAACTCGAGAACCTGGTCGAAGAAACCAGCGAGAATGAACACAAACAAAAGCTATTAAAAGCCCTATATCAATATTTACAATCATTATAGTGAATTTTCACTTTGCTCAATTTATTTCATTTAAGGATTAAGGGAATGCAAAATCGTTTTTTAAACAGCATTACTCAACTAGACAAGCCTTTGGCTACAGCACTTGTGCCATTATTACATGACCAATTTTGTGGTCATATTGATGCCAGCCAATTTGCAGGCCTTGTCAAGGCAAGCGGTAAACCAGAACAGCAAGTGCTCATGGACTTATTGCCCATTGCAGCAGCACTTGCAAACCCACCAATAAGCGAGTTTTACGTCGGCGCCATTGCAAAAGGAGCCAGTGGTGACTTGTACATGGGCGCCAATTTAGAATTACCCGGTGAAGCGTTATTCCACAGTGTACATGC
Organism: Shewanella sp. CAL98-MNA-CIBAN-0140; assembly: GCF_040309905.1. Taxonomy (NCBI): domain Bacteria; kingdom Pseudomonadati; phylum Pseudomonadota; class Gammaproteobacteria; order Alteromonadales; family Shewanellaceae; genus Shewanella; species Shewanella sp. CAL98-MNA-CIBAN-0140. Next base: position 104,444 of record NZ_JBEOPI010000012.1, on the reverse strand, counting down.
AGAACAAAGTGCCATCAGTCATGCGTGGTTAAGTGGTGAAACAGAAGTTGTTGATATTATTGTTAATTTCAGCCCCTGTGGCCATTGCCGTCAATTTATGAACGAACTGGTCAATGGCAGTAAGATTAACATTCACCTACCAGAGCAAGAAACCCAAACGTTAGCCCATTATTTACCCTATGCTTTTGGACCGGCAGACTTAGATGTCACCATGCCACTATTAAGTAAACGTGAGCTAGAATTTAATTGTGATTCAGATGACCCAATGATCATCGAAGCCATTGACCAAATGGGGCTAAGTTATGCGCCATACACCAATAGCAATGCAGCTGTTGTGTTAGAAACCAACGATGGCGCCACTTTCTGCGGCCGCTATGCTGAAAGTGCGGCATTTAATCCATCAATGCAACCGATGCAAATGGCTTTATCCAATCTAATTCGCAACAATCGTCAATACAGTGAAATAAAGCGGGCAGTATTAGTGGAATCATCTGTAGGAAAGATTACCTTAGTCGGTGCCGCAATGGATGCCCTGCATGCCATTGCCCCAATTGAACTTCAACACATGGTTGTAGAACCTTTGCTGAAATAAATAACATCATATTGGTTATCTTAAAACGGTAATGACGATGTTTTGACAAAAAAAGGCGCTAATCAGCGCCTTTTTTATTAGGATTAACACTAGATTACACCTAGATTAATAATGTAATAGATTTTAACAAATTGATGTTAATACCATGCTAAGCTAATCAATTTGTGGGTATAACATTTAATAAGTCACTCTTTGTTAGTCACTAATTATTAGTCACTTACTGATGAATTGAATTGTTTACCCCCCATATGTTTTCATCTTAAGTTGCACTTGATAAACAATGTTTAATACCACTTACAAAGTGTTTGTCAGAAGCTAAGATAATGAATAGCATTGTTGTAATGAGTGATGTTATGAACCTCATACAACCAAATTATTATAACGAGCACCTTGTTACCATTGAACAAGCAAACGTAAAGCGAGTTACTATTGCGCATATCTAGCCTTAACAAGATCTTACTCTTTATCCTGTTTTGCACAGTCGCTTTAGTGTGGGCCATCATCGAAAATGCCAAGCCTCTTGCGGTCAAAATACTGAATAACTTATTGGCTGATAACCATATCGAAGTCCTTAACTTTGATGCGGAATATGTCTCATTCAATCATCTTTATATTCCTAGACTGGTATTGAAAATTGAAGACAGTCATATCGCGATTCAAGAGTTTAACCTTGAACTGCGAGACAGCCTGCAAATCCTTAAAAACCAACAAATCAGCGCTGACGATATTGTAAGTATCAAAACACAAAGTGTTTATGTTGATTTGGGTGACAGTTTTTTCATTCGTCAATCACAACAAACTGAAGAATCACCGGCTGCAATGCAACTCAACCTGGCTAAATTGCCGATGATTGAGTTAGGTGAAATTAACATTAAGCTTCCTGTGCTGGATAAAAATACCCCACAGCAACACACTTTAAAAATGGACCAGCTCACATTGACCCAAAAAGGTCAGCTAAATACTTTGTGGCGTTTTAATGACTTCCCGCTATTTAGTCTCAATGCCACCTTAGACAAACGTGTATGGCAATTTACCACCCTGGTTGATTTAGGCTTAAGCTATCAGGGGCTTGAGTCGTTAGAGCAATATTTAAGCTTATTAACCAGCAAAGCGCACTCACAACAAGCGCAAACCAATAATATGCTTCATGGTTTACACAAACAGTTGTCACAAATACTGCAACCCATTCGTCAGCAGCAAGTGACCATTGACGGCCTGTGGACTGCCAAGAGTAAAATAGATTTAATCAGCGGCGAGATGAGCAGTCAACAATCGATAGACGAGTTCTCCCTGCACTCTCCACTGTGGCCCAGTGTCTATTTTGCGCCGCAGCAACCGGTTAACGTCGTGCTTAATGTGGGTAACTACCCAATAACGGCATCATTAGACGACAACAAAACCACTGACACATTCGCGATAAAAATCGACATTGCCCCAATAAACTATCAACTGTCACCCTCTGAGCACGACAGAAACCAGTTAATTGCATTATTAGCCGATGATCATGCTAGTCAAATAGTTCACATCATTGAACAATTAACCCCTAAATCGGCTTCCCAGCCAGCCCACATTAATGTGCAGATGGCCTATCCTATTGAAGTTGTTCTTCCTCTGCAAAATGATGTGTTACCGCTGCAGATGTCAATCCCTGATCTGGCGGTCAGCATTGAAGGGTTATTGCTACAAAGCAAGCTGAAACTGGCACATACTATATTCAACAGCCATCAACAATTTCGCAGTGATGTCGACTGGGATCTAACCTTAGCGACGAGTAAAACGGCCAACAACAAGAGCGAACAACAACTAGTACAAAAATCTACCACCGACAAGGCTACGGTCATAAAACCAGTAACCGCCAGCGTAAATAAAAATGCATCCATACTAGTTGCCACGCCTGCGCCAAGTGCTATAGATATTAAAGCCTTATTCCCTGAGCTCCCCTTAGATCAGCTTTCGTTGTCAGATGCAAAAGTGCATTTAGTCGGTCAAATATCACAGCAACAACATCAATTAACACTGTCATTACACCCGAGCTCCAGCCTAGCCGTCAACCACACAAGCTTCTCGCGAAGCATATCCAGTGATAATGAACAACACACCAAACAGACCAAAAACACCTCGACACAATTGGGTTCATTCGGGTTTACTCTCAACGACACTTCGACCATGACATTCAAACAACCTAATACTCAAATCAACCTATCACCGTTTACCGTGCAAATTAGCCAACTTATCGCCCAACAAGCAATCCATTCGGACAAAAGTAAACTATCGACCACACAGGCCTCGGTGAGTAAAGCCGATATTAGTATCAACCAAGGTTTATCCCTAGCGTTAAATCAACATGATGCCATCGAAAAGTCGCTAGCACATTGGCTACAAATCCCGGCGACTAATGACATAAGCTGGCGCATCAATAAGCTCGACATAACAAAACAACTGGGCAAAAATCGCCGCCAACCTCTGCTTGCGCTGGATAAGCTTAACGTCACTCAGCAGCTTACCTTGTCCAAAGGATTACTGGTGGGTAGTGAGCAATGGCAACTCGATACACTTAACTTAAGCAGTTATCACTTACTCAAATTTGCCGATAAAAAAAGTCCATTATCATTAGCGGGTCAATGGACGTTTGATACCGACATTGAAGCAGCAATGAAGACATTACAAAAAGTCCAACCGTTACCCAGTGATTTGTCTATTCAAGGCCACAGTAAACTTGTAGCAGGCTTTGCATTAAGTGAAATAGACAACACCAGTCAGTTTGAAATGAAAATTCAACAGCAGTTATCATCCTTGTCAGGTCAATGGCAAGATAAATCATTTACCGGTGGAGACGTGTTTGCCCAATGCCAATATAACTGGCAACAAACTCACGATGGTCCTAATACTCCTGCTGCTGAAAAACACTTTGCCCACAGTCAATTAGTCTGCCCACAAACCGCAATCAGTTTACAGCAAGCTAAGCTTGGGTTATCGCTAACAAACTTGAATCTAAATGCCGATATCGAACTCAATAAAGATGGCAACAAAACGCCGACCAACTGGTTACAGCAAGTCACAGGGTTAAGCGAAACCAACATCAATCTTACCGCCAGCGGTGACATGCTTGATGGACGCTTTTTATTACCTGAGTTTGTGCTAAAACTACATGATAAATCTTATGGATACTTGTTATTACAAGGGCTCAGTTTAGAGACGTTTTTACAAGAGCAACCGCAAGTGGGTGTTAAAGCCAATGGCTTATTTGATGGCGTATTACCTGCTGAGCTCGTTGACGGTAAAGTGACTATCGAAGGCGGGAAACTCGCCGCACGAGCACCTGGCGGATTAATTGAAGTTGCCGGAAATCCTGCAATGGATCAGCTAGAATTATCTCAACCTTATCTTGGATTAGTCTTTACCGCACTTGAGCATCTTAACTACAGTGAATTGGCGAGTACATTTGATATGACGCCAAGCGGAGAAGCGGTAATAAATATTGGTGTAAAAGGTAATAGCCGTGGAATTGAGCGCCCTGTTCATCTCAATTACACTCACCAAGAAAACTTAATTCAATTATACAAAAGTACCCAGATCAGCAATCAACTCCAAAACAAAATTGAAACAAAAGTCCAATAGCAGCATAAAAAGGATAGTCCACGTGAAATATTCATCGATATATTTAGTTAGTCTTAGCACCATAATGGCATCGTTATGGCTCTCAGCCTGTACGCCCACGGTAAAGATAGAACCACCCGATAAGCCTATTGTAATTAATTTAAATGTTAAAATTGAGCATGAAATTAACATTAAAGTGGAAAAAGAGCTTAATAATCTACTTGAAAATGATGAGTTATTTTAAGCTGAGGTGATCAACATGAAATCGACATTCACTCTAGCAACTGCAATATGCTTAACCAGTCTATTATGGTGTGCCACCGCGTGGGCAATGACATTGCAAGAGGCCAAAACGGCCAGAATAGTGGGTGAGCAACCCAATGGTTATTTAGGCGTTGTCATTGAATCACCCGAAACGCAACAGCTAGTACTCACCATTAATGCCAAACGCAAACACTATTATCAAATCATCGCTAATCGCCATAATATTAGCCTTGATAAAGTCGCGACACTCGCGGCACAAAAAGCCATTGAAGCAGCCGAACCTGGGCATATGATCCAAACACCACAAGGGCTGTGGCTAAAAAAATAACCACGCGAGTTACCTCAACGTGGTTATGTCTTTTTACAAAAAATAAGCGGATTACATGGTCGCCATGGTCCAATAATCTAAGCGTTTTTGTGGGTTGGTTACAATCGATTTACAGCTATCTTTGTATTTTGACATCAATGCGCCTAAATTATTCGACCCAGCTAATTTATCAATTTGCTGTTGTTTAGCTTCGCTAACATCTGTTTCAACTTTTGCGGGTGCACGATACTTGCCCGCTATAGCGACAGCATCAATTGCAGATATTTTTAAACGATCTCCCACCGCTTTCATTTGTGGAGCGTTCATCGCACCAATCGCTTCTGAACTTATTTGATAATAAGCAGCACATTCTATTAACTCATCAGTAAATGCTTTTTCTGCAGCATCTTCTGCATATGCAGACATACTCACACACATAGCCGAAGCAGTAAAAATCCACATAGCAGATTTGTTCATGGTTGTTTCCCTTCATTTTTAGAAATTTGTAGATAATGTTAACGATTGATAATGCGCTAAACGAGAGCTTAAAAACTGTTCAACTTGAGGCCATTCCGTTTCAATAATCGAAAACACGACCGTGTCGCGAATGGTACCATCTGCTTGAATTTTATGATTTCGTAATATGCCATCTTGCTTGGCGCCCATCCGCGAAATAGCATTTCGAGAGGCATGATTATGCCAGTGAGTCCTAAATTCAACCGCAATGGCATCTAAGGTATTAAATGCATAACGCAGTAACAATAACTTGGATTCTGTATTAATAGCACTTCGTTGATAGGATTTAGCGTACCAAGTGTAGCCAATTTCAAGCCTACGATGGGGTTGTTCCCAATGACAAATACGAGTACTACCAATGATATTGCCTGATATTTTATCACGCACCGCAAACGCGACCGCTTCACCTCTTTTTTCACAGGCTAGAGCATACTCGACATACGCTTTCATACCCTCGAAATTGGGGATTTGTGTATACCATAATTTCCACAACTCACCATCGTTAGCCGCCAGAATTAAGCCTGGAACATGCTCTAAAGATAATGGCTCTAAGATGACATGTTCACCCATCAAGCAATCTTGCCTATTAATCCAGCTCAAATTAACGCTCCTTTCGTTAAAAGGTTACATTACCTTAACTGCATATAGATTTACAGTCAGTACCAACAATGTTTATATCCATCCCCAAAAAACATTGTTTTGGGTTTGTTGCTAAAATGCGAGCTAAAAGCGCTTGCTAAATGCGGCGTTCATCACAATAGAGTGATTAAAAACCGTGATTGGCGTTACTCACCCTAAACCATCCGGCAATACTATTACGGGTTTTCATTGTTGGCCTGACTTCATGGGGGAAGCGTTCACTTAAAAACAGTACCAAGGTACCAATATTCGGATTAACGACTTCTAGTGGTAAATCAGACTCATCATAAAGAATCAATTCACCGCCGTCGTTTTCTTGCCAATCAGGGTTTAAGAAAAATACTGTCGATAAAATACGATTTTGGCTGCCATGAAGTGAATCAAGGTGTTTTTTATAAAACGCACCCGGCTCATACACGGCATAGTGACTTTCAAAATCAAATAGTCCCATAAACAAACGTCGATTTAGGCCATCTTTCAATTGGTTCATAACCAATATATATTCTCGGTCAATATGATCTTGATTGTCCAGCCAGCTAATTTTATCGCAACGAACTTCAGTATTGATTTGCTGTTCTATACCTCGACCGATAGCCGCTTTTTTAAATTCAATATTTTGCTCAGCTTGCATTTTTTCAAGCAAGGCTAAACTTACATAATCAGGAATGATATCTGATAAAAGGATATACCCTTTATCGACTAACGCATCGGCGATCACATCCAGCATTGCTTCACTTATTTGCGAAACCATACATGCCACATCCAATAGAAAGACTACGCTTTTTACTTTACTCAAGGGCCCATAAATAAAATTAAGGCCATTATTTTCGAGGGGGCGTCATTACAAAGTATGATTACCATACCCTAGTTATTTTGGCGATGTTATAGAACAACATCGTCGTCGACACTATTTGTAAACATAAATAATTTGTAAAAAATTAAACAAAAAACCACAAGAGTATTTAACCCAAAAGGATAAATTTAATTGTGAGTCAATACGATCTCCGTTGATTCATCAGTATGACCACTATCGAGCTTTTGTGCTTCATTAGCCGCAATATGGCTTTGATGCATCTTCAATGCAAGATATAAATCAGACCGAATAGTGATCCCCTCATCCCCTGACACCATCTCTGTTTGTTCAAACCAACTCAATAATTGCCTTTTACGCCCAGCCAACACTAAACTAACCCCGCGCTTTTTGAGCAACACGTCAATATCGGATAACATTGCCATCACACTCAAATCTAAATGTGTAAAGCAAGGTACAGCATCGATAATCACGCAATCGACCGTTTCAAGCTGATTTTGTCGTGCAAAACGCTCCAATAAGCGACGCTTAAAATAAGTAGCATTAAAATAGGTTAGTGGAGAATTAAATCGATAAATAAATATCCCGGGGATGGGAGCCGCTTTATCACTGCTGTCTAGGCTACGGATAATGCCTTTAGAATCAAGTCCAAGCACTTGGTCTGTAGGCCGCATTACCGTGCGAAGGAACTGAAACAAGCCTAATAAAACCGCCAGAGTAATCCCAGGGATAACCCCAATAAAAAGTACCGCAAGGAAAGTCGTTAAGGCTAAATAAAATGCTTGGCGATCGCGTAAACGTAAACCCCAAATAGCGTTTAGATCAATGAGGTGTACTGACGCAATCACTAACACCACCCCCAATGCTGCGCTGGGAATAAATTCTAATGGCGCCGTTAAAAACACTGCAACAATGGCAATCAATACTGCGGCAATCACGGACACTAATTGGGTTTTACCGCCATTGGCATCGTTTACTGCGGTGCGGGAATCTGCACCACTCACGGCAAATCCTTGCGATAAAGCGGAAGCAAGATTGGCTAACCCTAGTGCTTTAAACTCTTTGTCAGCATCAATGTCGTAACCGTTTTTGGCCGCAAAACTGCGGGCTGTCAGCATCATACTCACAAAACTGACCATAGCTAAATTGAGTGCCGGCATAACTAACTCACGCACAATACCGAGATTAAATACTGGAGCTTGAAATGATGGCAAGCCTCCAGCCACGCTACCAATCACCGCAACATCATAATCGGTTAAATGAAAAAGCCACACCAATCCACCGCTCACAGCAATAGCAAACATTGATGCTGGCCATGTTGGTTTTAAGCGTTTCATCAAAAAATAAACTATCACAGTGAGAATGGCCATCAATAACGTCGGAACATGAGTTTGTGATAAATAACTCGGCGCACCGCCTAAACGCTCAAGTAAGTATTTTTCATCAAAGGTAAAGCCGAATATTTTTGAAAATTGCCCAACAATAATGGTAATCGCGACACCGTTTAGTAACCCCATTAATATCGGTTTTGACAAAAAGTCCGCTAGCACACCTAATTTAAACCGACTCGCAATCAAGCACCAAAACCCCGTCATCACGGTCATGGTCATGACTAATTGCCAATGCTTAAGACTATCCCCAGCCGCAAGAGGTGTGACAACAGCAGCAATAACCGCACATGTTGCGGCGTCAGGCCCAACGATAAGTTGTCTTGATGTGCCAAATAAGGCATAAATTAGCATAGGTAACACACATGAATACAAACCTACCGCAGCATTGACGCCCGTCAACTGCGCATATGCAATTGCCACGGGCAAAGCGACGGCGGCAACAGATAAGCCTGCGCGAACATCATCTTTAAGCCAGCTTCGCTCGTAACGAGAAAAAGTCTCTAAACCAGGCATAAATCCATATAACCGACTCAGTAGCACAGTAACCTCAATAAAAATAATGTAGGCATTTATCATAGTTTTATTTCAAATTAATTACGACATATTCACGAGTGATAAATAAATATTTTGTAAACTAAAAAACGCCAAGCGAATTAGGCTTGGCATTATGTACAACAAGTTAGTCAGTAAACTAAAATTCGGTTACTCACCAAAGTGAGTGATTGGACCCATTAGAGTGGCGGGGTAATGACCTAAATACTGCCCCTATGTATTCAAAAAAATTCCCTATTTGACTCTAATGCAAACACCATCCACCTATATTATTCATTACAAAATCAGCCTCAGTAAATGCCTAATAGCATGGTAGACTAATGTTGATTTAGCATTATCTGCAGCAACACCTAAAGTACACGAGGTTCACGTGGTATCGCCATCAAAGTTTAATTCATCTCCTGTATCAGCGGGTATCCCCCATTTAGCGATGCTAATCCCCATGCTTGCCGCCATTGTCGCCATTACACCTCTCGCTATCGACATGTACTTACCGGCAATGTCCACATTGGCATTAGGGTTTGATACCGACATCACCACGGTGCAACAATCACTCAGTATTTATTTGGCGGGCTATGCATTGGGCATGCTGATTTTTGGTCCACTGGCCGATAAAATTGGTCGTCGACCACTGGTTATTTTTGGGTTGTTAGGCTTCACATTGATAAGTTTGTTAATTGCACTGAGTACCAGTATTGAACAGTTTTTGATGCTGCGCTTTGCCCAAGCATTCATTGGCGCGGCGGCCACGGTTGTGGTTCCGGGCTATATTAAAGAAATTTATGGCGACAATACGGCCAAAGGTATGTCGTATGTCAGCCTCATCATGATGTTGGCACCATTACTCGCCCCGACGATGGGCAGTTTGATTATGGAACTCGGCGATTGGCACCTGATCTTTTTAAGTCAAAGTTGCTATGCCATTACGCTACTGGCTTTAGTGTTATTTAAACTTAAAATGCCCAGCGATAAGGACTTAGGCGGGCGCAGTCAAAAATCATTTTTACGCGCCTACTACACCGTATTTTCCCGTAGTGGGGTCAAACTGAATTTATCTAGCGGCGTATTAACCTCATTTGCCTTCTTTTGCTATTTAACCGCTTCGCCATTTATTTACATGGAAGTGTTTCATTTAGATAAATCGTTATTTGCTATTTTATTTAGCACCAATGTGGGCGCCTTGATGCTGGCTAACATTGTTAATTCCAGAATTGTGACTCGGTTCGGGTCAAAACGCATGTTGCATGTAGCCACCTTTTTTTGCTCCATTGCCGCAACAGGCTTGTTAGCGGTTAATTTACTGGAGTTAAGTTATCACTTTACCGTGCTGATGCTAATCCCATTAATGGGCTCCCTAGGTGTAATGTCGGTCAATGCTGACGCCATCGTATTAATGAAATTCAAGCAAGAAACTGGCACAGCAACAGCCGTTATCGGTACCCTCAGATTTGGTTTTGGTGCTGTCGCGGGGCCATTACTGGCGTATTTTTATGACGGTAGCGCAGTGCCTTTTTCGGCGTTGATGCTTAGTGCAGTATTATTAGTTGGGGTGTGCCAGTTTTTTCAAAGTACCTTACCGAAAAATGATGCCGGCTAACTAACACTGCGGTAAACAAGGATAAGGCCATTAATATCGATGGTCTTGTCCTTATGTGAACGCCAAAATATTGAACCCTACCCTTCACTTAAATCAGTCCCATGAATAGCTTATCTAACGCTACAAATCACTTATCAGAACGACTTACTAATACGGAAAATCTACCCGTTACTCTGTGGCCTTTTTGTTTAGCACATATTAGTGAATAAATAACAAACGAAATCGCTGAACTAATCAAGCTGGTAATAAAAAAGCCTACAAACATGTAACCCATTATCCAGGTGTCTAATGTTGATCCGTCAATACCCGGCTCTGCGCCAATTATAACCACGGCTCGAAGTAAAATCGTTATCACAATAGCAAAGGTAAAACTAATCAATGCGGCTATTTTCATGTAAGAATTGAAACTCAATTGAACTCGAGCTTCATATCCATAAACTTGATTAAATTTCTGCGATTCCATGTCCGCCCTCTTAGTAACATTGCCACCCCCCCCCCTTTCACAGCAGTTCAGAGGCAGAGTTCATTAACCGACCTCACCCTACATTTGCAGTTTATCTAGTCTGAAACCGTTAGATTTTGATTATAGGTCTTATGGCGCCTTGCGATTACTTGTACATCTTATATACCGCCCCCAAATAAGTTCATAAACATGAAACTATTTCAAGCTTGAAAAATAATTAACTAAAGTAGTTGCAGTAAAAATAAATTTACATAAGATGGAAGGAAGAGATAAGTCAGTCTCTGATGGACAAGTTGTTGAATTTAACTGCTGTTAATTCAATTCTCGAGTTTGAATTACCCTTCAAACTTATTTATTCAAACGATTACCGTCGTTGTACACAAGATACTGTTTACCATACGGTAACTTAACAAGGATTTATTTCATGGAAAAGCTTTCTGGCGCGAGTATGATCGTGCGCTCATTAATTGATGAAGGTGTCAGCCATATCTTCGGTTATCCCGGTGGTTCGGTATTAGACATCTACGATTCTCTGCATACAACATCTGGTATAGAACACATCTTAGTTCGTCACGAACAAGCAGCGGTGCATATGGCTGATGGTTATGCTCGTGCCACGGGTAAAGTGGGCGTAGTGTTAGTCACATCCGGTCCTGGAGCAACCAATGCCATCACAGGTATTGCCACCGCTTACATGGATTCCATTCCGTTAGTAGTGTTGTCGGGTCAAGTGCCAAGTAATTTGATTGGTAATGACGCCTTCCAAGAATGCGACATGATTGGTATTTCACGTCCTATCGTAAAGCACAGTTTTTTAATAACCGATGCTAAAGACATTCCAGAAACGGTCAAAAAAGCCTTTTTCATTGCCGCGACAGGTCGTCCAGGCCCTGTAGTTATTGACTTGCCAAAAGACTGCCTAAGTCCAGATATTTTGCATAATTATGTTTACCCAGACCGGGTTAAAATGCGCTCGTACAATCCAACGACAGCAGGTCATAAAGGCCAAATCCGTCGAGGCTTGCAAGCCCTACTAGCCGCTAAAAAACCTGTGTTATATGTCGGTGGTGGAGCGGTTATTTCAGGTTGTGATGCACAACTTCTTGCCCTTGCGGAACGCTTGAACATTCCCGTTGTCAGCACCTTAATGGGATTAGGCGCATTTCCTGGCACCCATAAGCAGAGTTTAGGCATGCTAGGAATGCATGGCTTATATGAAGCCAATATGGCGATGCACAATACCGATTTAATTTTTGGTATTGGGGTCCGTTTCGACGACCGCACCACTAACAATGTCGAAAAATATTGCCCCAATGCAACCATTTTACACATTGATATTGATCCATCGTCTATTTCTAAAACCATTAGAGTCGATATCCCGATTGTTGGCTCTGCCGATAATATTCTAGACGGTATGTTAGATTTACTTGATGAGTCTAAAGATACCAATGATGTTGCCGCTATTGCCGCATGGTGGAGCGATATTGAAATTTGGCGATCACGCAAGAGTTTAGAGTTTGATCGCACAACTGATAGGATCAAGCCACAGCAAGTTATTGAAACATTGTACAAACTCACCAATGGTGACGCTTATGTGGCTTCCGATGTGGGCCAACATCAAATGTTTGCCGCCTTGTATTATCCTTTTGATAAACCCCGCCGTTGGATTAATTCAGGTGGATTAGGCACCATGGGCTTTGGTTTACCTGCGGCGATGGGCGTTCAGATGGCATTCCCAGAGGCAACCGTAGTGTGCGTTACCGGTGATGGCTCTATCCAAATGAATATTCAGGAGCTTTCAACGGCACTGCAATATGATACTCCAGTTAAAATTATTAACTTAAATAACCGTTTCCTTGGCATGGTAAAACAGTGGCAAGACATGATTTATTCTGGTCGTCATTCACATTCTTATATGGATTCTGTGCCTAACTTTGCCAAAATTGCAGAAGCCTATGGTCATGTTGGTATCAATATTAATCATCCAGATGAACTTGAGTCTAAGCTGGCTGAAGCGTTGGCGATAAAAAATAAGTTAGTGTTTGTTGATATCAGCGTAGACGAGACCGAACACGTCTACCCTATGCTCATTCGCGGCGGTGCGATGAACGAAATGTGGCTAAGCAAAACGGAGAAAAGCTAATGCGTCGTATTATTTCTGTATTACTTGAAAACCAACCGGGCGCATTGTCACGAGTCGTGGGGTTATTTTCTCAGCGCGGTTACAACATTGAAAGCTTAACCGTTGCGCCCACTGAAGATATTACCTTGTCACGCTTAAATATTACCGTGATTGCCGATGCAAATATTCTTGAGCAAATTGAAAAACAATTGCATAAGCTTATCGATATTTTAAAAGTGGCTAACATTACTGAGTCGCCCCACATCGAACGTGAAATTGCCTTAGTTAAAGTCAAAGCCCAAGGCGTTCAGCGCGAAGAAGTTAAACGCACGGCGGATATTTTCCGCGGTCAAATCGTCGATGTCACCGCCAATATTTATACTATTCAAATGGTCGGAACCAGCGATAAAATTGATGCCTTTATCCATGCGATCACCGATATGACCAAGGTGATTGAAATATCACGTTCAGGTGTGGTCGGTTTAGCCCGGGGGGAAAAATCAATGAAAGCTTAATGGCAGCTTGGCTAATAGAAAAGCAGAGTCCTTTTGGGCGCTGCTTTTTTATTGACGATAAAGCGAAGTTACCGATAATATTTCACTGACTTCGCTTTAATTTGTACATTAACCTTCAATCAAACATTTGGCTTCAACGCTAAAGACTTTCATGCCTCTGAACGTCCAAAACCGTCAAACTTTCCAGTCTCCACTATCAGCAAGTCATTAACCGCATTATCGTTAGCTGTATAACGGTTTTGCCTCCAAGGGTTTAGCTTCAACAATATATCGATATTCAGCATTACCGCTGAGTTGATCAAATGGATAACAGGTTATCAAGGTTAAGTGACTATCTGGCGTGGGGGCAAGCACCTCAATGTCGGTTTCATGTACTACTTGTGTCGCGGTTATTTGATATAACACCCGTTCGCCAGCAGTACTATAAAGCTCAATAATATCGCCTACTTTAACGTATTGTAAACGCATAAAATGGCTGTCACGATGGCCCGCAATGATCATATGTCCCTGATCCCCCAACGCCGCGCCGCCTAACATCAACCCAGGACCAAAGGCTAAATTGCGCCCAGATGCCCCCGCTAACACATATAAGTCACTCCCCAATGGTTGTAAACCATCGGTTTGTTGTTGCAACACGCGCATTTTAGCCACCGGGTGGGTGTCAGCCCAAGACCAAGGTTTATGCGGTTGATTATCCACCAAGGTTTTTTCAAATGCTCGCTCAATCAAAAATTGGGCAAAATGGGCCTTAGCTTGCATATAACCTCCCTGTATCAATAGTCCACAACCCAACACACTTGTCAGCACAATAACAATCCAGTGCTTGGCCGGTGATATTGTTCGCTGCATATTCTACCTCCAACTTACTCATTTGATTCAATCACTAACAATTGGCCCGGTAAGCATTGTCTTAACCATAAATAGTGCAGTAATCCTAAGCTCAGCAGGCTAAAACCAATTAATAACCATAACCGACTGCTGGTCCCCGTTTGTGGCAACACTTGCGAAGAAGACGGTGCAGCTTGTAAACCATGGGGCATATGAGGCTGCAATTTGACATCAATGGGGCTATCAATCAATGGATTCACCGGAGTGACATCCACTGCGACTAAACTCGTTTGGCTGGTCACTAAGTGATACAAGATCCCTAATGCTTCCACTTGTTTATTGACGCGGTCGCGGCTGGCATTGTCTTTATAAAGCTCAAGTGATGTTATTTGCGCATTTGCCCATAACAAATCAATGCCCTTAGCAGCTTGGTTATCTTCAAAATCAAGCTGTTGCTGCCAATACTGGCCATTAATATTGCCCGACACTATGATGGGTTGCTGCTGATGTGATGCTGATTTAATGCTTACCCAAAGCGGTTCGTTTTGATATAAATCGCTAATCGTCGTCGGCCAATAATCTGGCACGCTGCCATCAAGGTAGTGCAAGCCAATATTGGTCAACACCGGCTGCTCAATTTTATTCAGCAATTGCTCAATTTTTTGCTGCACTTCTGACTCATCACCAATGTAGGTAAATGTGCCACGTCCCATAGTCGCGGCTCGGCGCATAAAATCTGAATTTGGCGCCGAGCCAATACCCACCGTGAATAAGCGGCTGTCACCCAATTGATCGTTAATAAGCTGATACAACTCATGTTCGTTGCCAACAGCACCGTCGGTCATAAAAATCACTTGGCGCAACATATCACTGCGTATATCGGTTTGATTAGAATCTTGCTGCACACTATCCACCAGCGCGGTTTGAAGTGCACTGCGCATTTCGGTGCCACCATCAGCCTCTAATGCATAAATAAACCGCTTGGCTCGATCAATATTACGACTATTGGCTGGCAATGGTGTCGCTGACAACATGCTCACGTCACTATTAAATTCGATAATATTAAAGGTGTCGATATCACGCAGCCCCGCAAGCGCAAATGGCAACGCTTGTTTGGCTTGAGTGATTGACTGACCTGACATTGAACCTGAGGTATCGATCACCAAAATCAGTTCTCGAGCAATAAGATGTTGCTCACTGACCTCGACACTGGGCGGCATTAACATCACCAGCGAGTACAAACTGTTGTCGACGGGATGGGATTGTCCTTGCAATGGATCGGTGCCATTAACCTTGTTGATTTCAAAATAGCTTTTAACATCGGCTTCAACATGGGTTTTACCGGTTTGATAAAAGGTTGCCGCTTGCGGTAATGCGCCAACATTGGCTTGCCATTGCAACACAAAATCGCGATCGGCAATTTGCTTACCAGTAAAACTCACACTGTATAGATGACCCTTGTTAGATTGTTTAATCGGATGATACAGACTGCTAAGGGATGTCAATTCAAAACCAGCATCAATGCTCACTTGCATATTGACCTGCGTATCGATCTGCGTGTTGGCCATTAATTCAGGCTGAGCTAGCGGCTCTACGCCATGATTATCTTGCGGGTTATAACGCGGGGTAATCGCTAATGGGAAACGTAAACTAAACACTCCATCGCTATATTCAATCTTTTGCTGATAACTGATCTCAACCACTAATTGTCCGTGCGGCGCTAAGTTAGCCACCTCTGATATAAACAAGTTACGTCGCTGTTGCTGTAACAAGCTAGCCTGTTTGCCTTGCTTTTTTGCGGTTTCAAAAGTGTGTAACGCTTGTTTTTTAGGTTGGATTTGTCCGTTAATGACTTTGTCACCGATGCGTAATGCCATGCTATCGACTGCTGCCGTTTCAGGTAACGGAAATAAATAGCGCCCATTAACCCATAGATCCGAGTCATTAATAAAAACTTGTTTAACCGTGACTCGATTAAGTAAGCCCGATACTTTCATACTGACTTGCGTGTCCAAAGCCAAGGCTTGTATCACCTGGCCTTGTTGAAAATACACTAAGCTGCCTTGGGTGATATCGTCATCTTGATATCCTGCCGGTGATGCATGCACAGTTGTAACACTGGCATTAACAACAATAAATAGACATAAGTACAGCAACTTACCGACATGATGTACAGACAAACGTGTTACAAAAAAAAACGGCTGCATAGCGGATCCTTACCCATAGGCTGCAACACCATTGTTTGCGCCTATGGGTCATATTCAAAACAACAAAGAAAATTGACTGGGTATTTAACTCGTGGTGAGTTTAATTCGCGGCTAATTCAGCACCCGGCGCCATTAACTTGATCGTGACGCGACGATCAAAAAAGTCATTTTCAAAATTTTGTTGTTGGTGCATTGGCAAACTAGCGCCATAAGCTTGTCCGTGCAGACGTTGCCGTTCAATGCCCTGTGCAACCAAATATTGAGTTACTTCAGCCAAACGCTGTTCAGACAAAGCTTGGTTAAAATCATTATCGCCACGGCGGTCGGCATAACCGGTTAAATCAATGGTCAGTTCTGGTGACAAGTTCATCATGTAAGCCACATTATCTAACTGCTGCTCGAATAACGGTTCAATATGGCTCGATCCTGTCTTAAACTGCACATGCATCCCAATAGTTAACTCATTAAGTGTTCGTTGTTGATTGGCTTTTTGTTCTGCTAAGCTCGACTGTAATTGATAGTATTTATCTGACACCTGCTCCAATGTTTGCTGTTTAGTGTTGAGTGCTATTAATTGCTCGTTGGTTTGAGCCAACTGTTGATTTTTCGCCACTAACTGTTGTTTTTGTTGGGCTAATTCGGCATCGTCTCCAACCGTTTTACCAATAAATGTGCCAGTTAATGCACCAATAAAGGCACCTACAGGGCCGCCAATCACAGCACCCAGTACAATCCCAGAACTTAACCCCACCAGTTCTTCAGTGTGTTCACGTTCAGCAGAAATGTCAGCGTCATTCGCCCAGCTCATATTTGAAACCATCATAGTGCTGATCATTGTTGCGGCAATAAGTTGCTTTTTCATAAAGAATCCCTTTTAGCGGTAGTTTAAAAATGAATGTCATCATCAATACATGAGTTAATGTGTGGCTGATTAACTCTATGTCGCTATTAAACACCCCATACATGGCTTTATTTGGGTTCAAAAATGGCAATGTGGCGATCAAATGTGGCAACAATATGGCAATTGCCGCTGACGGCTTTTTTGGTCGATAAAATCCTGTATAGTCAGCACTGTATCCATTTACCAGCTTATTGATTGAAATCAACTCATGAAACGAATTGCCATTGTTGAAGACGAAACCGCTATCCGCGAAAATTACAAAGATGTCCTGCAACTGCAAGGGTATAGCGTGCAAGCCTATGCAAATCGGCCAGCAGCCATGCTCGCCTTTAATGCACGTTTACCAGACTTAGCCATTATTGATATTGGTTTAGAGCATGAAATTGACGGCGGTTTTACCCTATGCCAAGCATTACGCGCGATGTCGAGCAGCTTACCGATTATCTTTTTAACCGCTAGAGACAGTGACTTTGACACCGTTTGCGGCCTACGTTTAGGCGCCGACGACTACTTATCAAAAGAGGTCAGCTTCCCTCATTTAATGGCCCGTATTGCAGCCCTATTTCGCCGTTCTGAATTGATCGGTTCAAGCCTAGTTGAAGACAACTTACTCGAGCGCGGTCACCTCACCATTGATGGCAACCGTATTCAGGTATATTGGAAGTCGCAACCGATAGAACTGACGGTCACCGAATTTTGGATGGTTCACGCAATGGCAAAACACCCAGGCCATGTGCGTAGCCGGCAAGATTTAATGCAAGAAGCCAAAATTTACGTCGACGACAGCACCATTACCTCACACGTTAAACGCATTCGAAAAAAGTTTATCGCCATCGACCCTGAGTTTGACTGTATCGATACCGTTTATGGCATGGGTTACCGCTGGGACAATATCTAACAGATGAATTTACCGATAGGGCTGCGTGCCAAAGTCGTCATTTTATCGCTGTTTTTACTCTGCCTACCATGGCTTGGGTATGAATATGTATGGGAAATGGAAAAGTACCTCCGTTATGGTCAAGAAAAAACACTCGAAGGCACCACCCAAGCCCTTGCGACTGCCCTGCATGAACGGCCTAAGTTATTTGACAACCAAGCCAGCTTTTTAAACCAAGTTGAAAAAGGTCGCGACTTATATGCCTACCCTCTCGCAGGTCCTATTCAACTCGATGGCAAACTAGCTGACTGGGATTTATATCAACATCGCACCCTTAACTACTCTGATGAACATGTTATTTATCAACATAATGAAGCCGACCCTATTGAGATTAATTTTACTCACATGGTGGGAAAATATGGCGGTTATCTCTATGGATTTTTTAACGTCAGTGACCAAAGCCTGATTTTTCGTAGTCGTAATAGTTTGCGGATTGATAGAAATGATCACTTAGTGATGGCAACTCAATCACCCGATGGTCAGTTCAGACGCTATATCATTGCCAATAGTAAAAGTGGTTGGCTAAGCGCATTTGAATTACCCGCCGATCCCAGCCAATCGATGCCCGTCAGCCCAGAAGTCCGCATTCAAGGCCAATGGCTAACAACAAACAAAGGTTACAATATCGAATTTAGACTGCCACTCGATATGGTTGGCAGTAAATTAGGGTTTGCGATTCATAATGTTAACGATGCTAACACCCGTCAACTGGTCAATGTTATTGGCACATCCGCCACCGATTCAGTCGCCAGTTTAGGCACGGTATTAGTGCCCTCTCCTGAAATTGAAAAAATCATTAAAGGCATGAGCCATAACAGCTCACGGATCTGGGTGGTCGACAATCATGGCCGCGTATTGGCAAAATCGGGCGATATTCGTTCATCATCTAACACCTGGGCCGATGACCTTAACGTCAATCAACCAGACTCACTTTGGCTGCATTTTAAACAGCAATACATATTGCCGCTTTACTACAAAATATTGACTCGTCCACCGCAAAATTTTATTGATTCACTGCAAGACTCAACCGAGCTCACTGGTAGCCACATTGAAAAAGCCTTAAGCGGTAAACAAGGCTCAACATGGCGCCTAACCCCAGACAATAAAGCCGTGGTACTGGCGGCGGCTAGTCCTATCTGGATTGACGATAAAGTGATGGGAGTGGTGATAGCAGAAGAAACCACACACGGTATTCGTAGTTTACGTAATCGCGCGCTGGAAAAGCTGTTTAACGTCATTTTGACCGTGATGAGTATGGGCACATTAGCCTTGTTTATCTTTGCCTCGAGCATTTCAAGCCGCATTCGTCGTCTGCGCGACCAGGCCGAATTAGCTATCGACAGCCAAGGCCGAGTAAGACAACAAATTGTGGCATCAAAGAACCGCGATGAAATTGGCGACTTGTCACGCAGCTTTTCAAGTATTGTCAGCCGCTTAGGTCAATACACTCATTATTTAGAAAACATGTCGTCACGCTTGTCACACGAACTGCGCACCCCCGTTGCCGTAGTACGTAGCTCGCTTGAACATTTAGGCTTGCAGCAACTTGACGAGCAATCACAAAAGTACGTTAATCGTGCGCAAGAAGGCGTCAGCCGATTGCACCTTATTTTAAATAATTTAAGTGAAGCAACCCGTCTAGAAGCCAGTTTAACTCAAGCAGAAAATTGTCGTTTTTCATTAAAAAAAGTCATCAGCGGTTGCATCCAAGGTTATCAGATCACTTACCCAGACCAACGCTTTAGCGTCCACATTGAAGATAAAGCCATGTTTTGCGATGGCGTAGCTGAATACATTGCCCAATTAATGGATAAACTGATCAACAACGCGATTGAGTTTCACCAACCCGATAGCGCCATCACCGTCAGTCTGAGCCAATATCAAAAACAAGCGATATTAAAAGTCAGTAATATTGGCCCTTTACTGCCCAAAGACATGAACAGCCAAATTTTTGAATCTATGGTGTCAATCAGGCCTCAAGGCATTAATGGCAAGCCCCATTTAGGCTTAGGACTGTATATTGCGAGATTGGTAACCGACTTCCATCATGGCACCATTAAAGCAACCAACATCATAGAGGATGGCATCGAAGGGGTCGAAATGTGCCTCAGTTTACCGCTAAGTGATGAAAAATAATCAACCTCAGCATTTAGGCGCTATTAAATGTGCTCGTTGGTGCTAGGATGACAATCAATCGCAAACCGCTCACCGCAGCGCATTTATCCATGTCATTGATATTTGGTTAATAAATATTAGCTAAAGCACATACCATAGACGCTGCTAAAAAATGGAAATAACGATATGAGTAAAGACGATAAATTAGCGACCAAAATTGTTAGCCTAGGTCGTGATAAAAAATTCACTAAAGGCATTATTAACCCACCGGTTTTTCGTGCCTCAACCGTGGTGTTCGACACTATGGACGAGATGCGCTTTGCGATTAAAAACAAAACCAATGGCGAAATGTTTTATGGTCGTCGTGGTACCCCAACCCACTTTTCGTTTCAACAAGCCATAAGCGAACTTGAAGGCGGCGCAGGCACCGCTTTGTACCCTTCTGGTACAGCCGCTATTAGCAGCGCATTATTATCATTCTTAAAAAGTGGCGACCACTTATTAATGGCTGACACGGCTTACGAACCCACTCGCGATTTATGCAACAAAATGCTGGCAGGGTTTGGCATCGAAACCACCTATTACGACCCCATGATTGGCGAAGGCATTAGTGATTTAATCCGCCCAAATACCAAAGTATTATTTCTAGAATCACCGGGCTCAATCACCATGGAAGTGCAAGATGTGCCTACGCTCAGCCGCATCGCCCACCAACATAATATTATTGTGATGCTAGACAATACCTGGGCATCACCGATTAACTCTCGCCCATTTGATATGGGTGTCGACATCTCCATTCAAGCAGCCACCAAGTATATTGTTGGCCATTCCGATGTGATGATGGGCACCGCCACAGCCAATGAACAATACTGGCCACAGCTACGTGAAAACAGTTATGTAATGGGCCAAACCACCTCACCTGATGACGTCTATTTAGCCGCTCGCGGTTTACGTACCTTAGGGGTTCGTATGGCACAGCATGATAAAAATGCCCTAAAAGTGGCAAACTGGTTGGCCTCTCGCCCAGAAGTGGATCACGTGCGTCACCCTGCGTTTGATACTTGTCCTGGCCACGCGTTTTTTAAGCGCGACTTTAGTGGTGGCAATGGCCTATTCTCATTTGTGCTAAAACAAGGCGACTTAGCGTCAGTGACTGCTTTTGTTGAAAATATGGACCATTTTAAAATGGGCTTTTCATGGGGCGGTTTCGAAAGCTTAATTTTAGGCATATTCGGCATTAACAAGATTCGCACCGCCACCCAATGGGATAGTAGCAAACCCTTGATAAGACTGCATATTGGGCTAGAAGATGCCGACGACTTGATTGCCGATTTAGACGCTGCATTTGACCGCTATAATGCAGTAATTAATCTGTAGCTTAAGTTTCGAGATAATAGTTTTGGGATGATAGCGTCGAGATGATAGCGTCGAGATAATAGCGTCGAGATAATAGCGTCGAGATAATAAGCGCTTATCAAACAGTCTATTATCCTGCTAACCTACTGTATTGATAGTGTATTGATAGTGTATAAATAACGACAACAATATCTTATGGAATGTGGGTGTTAAAGGAATTAAATGAATTTTATCAAATTAGTACTATTTAGTCTGTGTATTAGCATTGGCTACTATGCGTTGACTATATTGGCAATAGGCCAGTCCGCTGCCGGCAACTTATTATGGTGGTTAAATAGCAGTCAATATCCTACCGCAATGCACTTAGCGCAAAACTTTGTTGGCATTGGCCTAGCCGCGTTAATTCCAACCTTTGTGGTGCGCAGCTATGAGCCTGCAAGACAATGGATTGCCATCACAATTATGATTGTAGCCACGATGTTTTTGCACGGCAATAGCCATTACATGCCATGGGATCCTATGGGCATTGTAAGATTTGTTAACAACACACTGTTTTATGGTGATATCGGCGCCAAAGCATTGTTTTTCTATATCTTACTGCTGCCTATATTGTGGTTGTTATTGCTTAAGCGTATGGCGCGGATCTAGCCTCTGCCGAGTCAATACACAGTAACTAGCTGTAGCCGGTAAGTATGATCATTACTCTAGAGCCCTGAGTCGTTGCGATTCTGGGCTTTTTTATTGTCGGTTATCGATTGTTGATTGTTGATTGTCTGTATCGGGCTAAAAAAAACAGAATGACAATGTTTGCGCGCAATCGCTATAATTAGGTGTCAAAAACCTCTCACCCAATCACAGAACCAATCTCTGAACCAAATGTATAAGCAATAGCGACTCAACAGAACATGGTCATCATCAAGTGAAATATAATCCCCCTCAGCTCGGTCTATTAAGCACCCAATAGTCATTTAGCCGAAGTGAATCAGTATGTGCAGTTCACCCAAAACCAATCTAGCTGCTGCTACGCCAAAAGTGCCCTTTCGCAGCTTTATGGCCAGCATGACATTAACGCAGAGACAACATTTTGCACAAGTCGCTAACCGCGCCGATGACCGACGTCAAATAAGAGAAGATAGACTAAAAGGTCAACACAATATGCCAGAGGCTAAACCTGTAAGCGTGACCGGACATAACAACAACTCATTCATCAATAAGTTGATTCATTTTTGTCAGCAACACTTAGTGGTGTGACGGCAAGCTTGCCGAGCTTTTTTGATGAAGATAGGATAAAAAAGATAAAGGAAGGGTGAAAATAAAGTTTTACTACATTACTCCTCTAATACTGAAATAAATATCCGCTCAGCATTCCACAGCTCGATTATTTTGCGCGTCTTCTTGGCATTCCAAAAACATTTACCAAATACAATAATCCCAGCGCCTTCCAGTTGTCTTGGTTCGGATATGTTAAATTGGGATAATATTGTTGATTTATGTTTAGACAAAGGTATGCCTACATCGTTGCAATCAGATGGGTTTAACCAATCGAGCTCTTTGTCTAGATGGGAAATGGTGCCCCAGTACATTTTAGGTTTAGCCTGTTTTACGCTGTCACTGGGTTCGGCATCGGCAAAGTTAACAAACAAATTTTTGGCTTTGAATGTATAACCAGCATCAAGCTCAATCAAGGTACTAGACTGGGCTAAATCGCTACCCCGCATTAGGCTGTTGAGTATTTTTTCTAAGCCTAACCTCTTGATATTACTTTTCGGTTTTTCTTCAGCGTCTATTCGACTGCTAATGTCAGGCTTAGGATTTACTTTAGGATTGAGTACTGAGGCAGTGGTTTGCTCAGCGGTGCTTTTCTTATAGGTGCTTAGCTTATCTTTAGATTTTTTGATTGCCTTTGATAATAGGAAATCAATACTAATAATATCAGCGCCCGCAATAATTTGATTCACTTCAAGACTATGGCTAACTTCCCGCTCCCGCTGCGTTGATGGCGAGCCTTCATCGCATCCTACAATATGATATCGAGAACCAAAACACGCCGCTTTACCGTTTGAGCTTCTCTTACGATAATACGCTTTGCCTTTGCACTCAGGGCATTCTAAAAATTGCCTAAATTGTTCAATTTCTATTTCGGGTAACGCCTGAAATTTCAAAATTGAGAAAGTGTGCCTTTCATCACCATAAGTACAAACTGCATCAATCATTTAATATCCACATTTCCTGTAATAAACTATCTATAAAAACTAGCCATAAAAAAACCTTTAAGCCCAACTGAACCATACCAAGTTATGAATAAAATGACTACTTTGCAATAGCGCTAACCGCTGTCGACAGACATGATCAATTAAATCACTTTTAAACGCGTTTTTTTGGAAATAAACGAGTTTAAGCTAACCTTTTAACATGATGATTTGTATTGGGAAAAAATGCCAATCTGATATGTACTAACCCTGTCAGTAACAGCAGATGAAATGTCATTACTTTTGTCAGTTTTGGGAATAATGATAGGCCTTTATGACTATCAGATTAAGGGCTGGAAATAAAGTCTACCCTGACCCTGAGGGATCCCCACGAATTTAACAGCATGTTTGTGGATCCTTGATTAAATCTTGTAGCGTCTTGATCCCTGTTAGCCAGTGAGACTTCAGCTGCTTCAAATGCCTATCTCTGTAGGCTCTTATTCCTATAAATTGGTTTGATAAAACATTACGATGTTTGATCGAATTCGCTTGGTATTACCTATGCTTATCAGCCGCTTTGACTGCCAATCCTAGCAGGTACAACATAAATTGAGATAGACAGGCGATGAGTAGTAGAACGCTTAGTTTATGCATAATCCTTGAGCCACTCTCATTCATTTTTAGTGGGTGGCAGACTGCCAGCATGTGGGCAAAGACTTACCAGCGCTACAATAGCTATCGCGCTACCTTTATCGCGGCATACTTCCCGACAAAAACATCATTAGTAATGTCGATGGACAAGTCAGCTTTGAGTATCAAGACATCAAACTAAGTCTACAAAAATACGCACTTTACCTACCACTGAATTTCTATGGTTAGTGCTCCAACCTGCTTTACCTAAGGGATTACGACGAGTGCGGGACTATTGTAACAAACAGTGGATTGTTCAGAGGTATCGCCAAGAAGCTCAGGTTACAGATACAGCTTATGTTGGCGATTGCTGGTGCGACATTTCCAATATTGACCGAGGTAAAGCGCAGATTAGCGACACGCAGTTGTCCATGTTGCCATCAATCTATGCGCTTTATGGGCATACACAAACGACCAACACAGTTAATACTCATCACCTAACACTGAAAATGATGGCTTAGGAAATGACTTAACGGATACTAAGGAGAAATTAGCTCAATACGCTGATCTTTATATTCTTTAAATGATTAGCAATAGTGCTAAGGGGACGTACTGGCTCAAGAAAAAAAGCCCAATAACTGTCACTTCAAACAGAACGTAATCTCGATCTGTTATTTACTTAATAAAGAGTAACATCGCAAGTGTTCGGGCTTGTTCAACACTTGCGATAAGGACACGGCTTCGCGCGGCCTATCCTTATTTGTATGAATCATTAATATAGTGGATAACTACATAAGATTGGCCACTTAACTACACGCCTCAAATTTATAGTGTAATATTGCTATAAAAGTGTAACTTTTTATTCAATTATACCTCTAGCCTTGAGTAAGGCCGTTTTGAAGTCATCCACCTGATCTTTTGCTAGCCCTGGAATCATTTCATCTTTTGGGCTGTTGCGCATTTTTAAGTGATAGATGAGAACATCATCCGTTAGTTTTTCGATAGCATCTTTATATCCAGCTTCTTTGGATAGTTTAATAATGAATTGCATTAAGCTCAGATCCGAATCTTTTTGCCATTCAGGATGCATTAACTCGATAAGTTCATCAACACGGTGACACTTCATAAGACTCTCCGTTTTTAATTCATTATCTAAAGTATCAAATTTCGAGAAAAACACCTAGGAAAGGTTTTGTAATAAATAACGACAGCCTATTAACAATTATGTTCTTGCTATTTATTGTTTAATAGCTTGTTCTGCAAGGATTAATAGACCAATAAGTAAATACATAGCCATATATGGCCATGTTTCAAATAGGAAACCAACGGCTGTTCCCTCTTGGAACTCCCAGCCGCACCGCAACATTTTCAAACAGCGAAAACGTCGCCACGGGGATTTATTAGCTTTTGACTTCATCTGTAACCGTCTTCGGCCTTATTCGAAAATGCTAACACTTCCGATGGTACATCCTGTACCGCGAAAGCTAGCGGGCATCTGATAGACGGGATGTCTGAATGCCTTGAAGCACATGGATGTGCGGGAAAGGCCATGGCCAGCTCACGCTATTTTCTTCAACGGCCTCAAGTTCAGAGTTGAGTTTCACCATTTTCAAGTAAGGCTAACTCGTTGTTGGACAAAAGCTTCTTAGAGTTAATGTTCAAAACTCTATCGTTCACATTACGGTAAGTATGGCTAAGTTGCAAAATACCAGGAAGACAGTTGTGGTTAGCCTCTAATTAAGTAGCCAGCTTAACTAGACCACTTGTATGTTGAATCTTTGGATGATTTAACAAATTAGCACTCGATGGCCAATCCATCAGTAATATGGTCGATTTAAAAGAGCAGAAAAGCTTGATATCAATCAAGTGGAAGATGGTTTTGTGGGATTAAGTAATTGTTGCTTAGGCACACAACCAGCGTTGGCAGTTGGCTACGCCTTGTCGTCGTTTTCGGTCTAAATGTTCGCAATATTCTGTTAATGCAGGCAAAGCCCCTACCGCACCTTTGAATAATACCCCAAACTCTGTGGTGATTTTTAACCAGTTTTCAGCAGGAATATTCAGTCTATTAAGAATAGCTTGGCTACTTGCACAAATGGCACCCCGTTTATCCTCTCGAATAATTCGCCCGGTATCTTCCACCAACACAATATAGTCTTTAACACTGAACATCAGGCCTTTAGGCATGTTTAAACGCTCATTCCCCACAAAAGGCAATAACTCTGCTGGTTGTTCACCTTTTATTGCTGAGTTAATTCGGCGTTGAATGCTGGTGTAGTTTGAGGCTTCTGGTGTGGTGGCCATTTTGGCTCTAATAGGGTTTAAATCAACATAAGCCATACAACTCAGAACGGCTGCTTCGCCGAGTAACGCCTGGGATTTAAAGCGCCCTTCCCAGAAGCGACCTGTACACTTATCTTCTTTATTGGCCATTCTAGCAATTGGCTCACTTAAAGAACGCATAAACCAACTGATATCAATTAAGCGCTTACGGTATTCAGTAATGCATTCATTAACCGTTTGAAGTTCAAATGAGTTAAGGTCTTCTTCTTTTAAGTATTTGTGCGTGAGTAACGTACCTTTAAAGCCTTTGTGCCATTGAGTGAGCACTTCTTTATCTGACCACTGCTTCGCTTTGTCAGCATCGACTTTTATAACCACATGTAAGTGATTACTCATCACGGCATAAGCACAGATATCAATAGCAAAGATGGTCGCCAGCTCAAGAATGCGCGCATCTACCCACTCACGCCGATGTTCAAAATTATCACCAGTGGCATTATCAATTCCACATAGAAATGCCTTACGTACCACACGAGAACAGCAGTGATAGTAAGGCGTATCTTCTAGGCTAACGATAGTTTGTCTTGGTCTGGCCATCTTCTATTACCATTTGAAAAGGGTAATAAAGCCTAGTTCAGTGTTGAATATTTAGCTAGTTAGAATGGGTGGCCATGTTATTTTCTATTTCTATCGATATGACTAAAATATTAGCAATAAATAACTGGTTTACTTGTCCTTTTCTAAATTAGGCACAGCAGGAAAACTTGATAGTCATCAAGGGTAAGGTGAATTGTAATTTGATTTGGAATTGTGATTTAAGCGCACAACCAGCGCTGACAATTAGCTGCATCTTGTCGTTGTTTTCGTTCTAAATGTTCACAATATTCGGTTAGTGCAGGTAAAGCTCAAAAAGCGCCTTTAAATTCAGTTGTGATTTTAAGCCAATTCTCTGCGGGAATGTTTAATCTATTCAGTATGTCCTGGCTGCTTGAGCTAATGGCGCCCCGCTTATCTTGTCGAATAATCCGTCCGGTATCTTCAACTTGCACTATGTTGTAATGGTCAATTTTTCTGTAGAGATTTTCAACCCGCTTAAATACTCACGCGTTCTCGTTGAATCTTGCGGAGGGATATCTTGCTTGTAATAAAGAAGAACCCTGGGTTTAAATCTCTATCTTTTGCCCAAACAAAAAGGCCTTATCTTTCGATAAGGCCTTTTCATTGAATGTGGCGGAGGGATAGGAATTTGAACCCAGACTCTCGAATTAAATAGTTAAAATAGTCGTTTAAATTCATTTTGTTGCAGAACTTTACATCTTCAAAGTCTGCAATTGCTAACTAAGATTGACTTTATTTCTGAAGTTGAAAAAAGTCAATAATTATGAGCCTTTAAAAATTGTTTTATATATACTTTTCAGCTGAATACTTTATGGGTTATTCCTAATGTAATTGTAAAATATCAGAATTGCTTGTTTCCCAAGCTGACAACTCAACAATAAACGCATTCAAAGACAACTGCTCACATTGGCTTCCACTCAAGGTATTGGAATAGTTTATCCCAATACTTGTTCTTACCAAATTATCCTTTTGCAAATAAAAAGAATGATATAAATCACCGTCAGAACTCAAATTTAAAGGGGTAATAGCTATTGGCCCTGAATCACCATAAATACCAAGATCTACTTTATTTAATTTTAAACAATGAAATTTTGTTGGAATACTTCCTATCTTTACATCAATTTGGTACATACCATATATTTCACTTGCTTTAACTTGTATTTCTACATCGTAGCTTGCTGCATTTACTCTTGTTATATAAGTAGACTTATAATTACTTGGCCAAACGCAGAAGCTAATTACGGCCAGAATAATAATCAAATACTTGATTGATATCATTTTAAATTTTCCCTGTAACTTTCAACTGCACCAAACGAAATAGCTTCTAACCTTGCATCGTGTGATCTACCATATTGAGTATGGACTCCTTCATGTGCAAGGTTGTAAATAACACTTTCCTTATTCGATAAATCTAACTTCTGATAAGGATTATGTTTGTTGCCTATAGTTTTCGCATAGGTTGATGTTCTATACAAAGTAATATAACCACCTTCCTCCATAGCTTCAGGCCAGCCACCATCAACTTGTCCTGCAAAATTATTTGCATTCTCAAATGACAAGAAAGTCTCCACTCTTATTTTCCCTGACTTGTCGATATAACTAATTGCAAATTTATCAACAAACTCTCTCCCTTTTCCACGCCTTATTTCGGGTAATTCTCTAGAGGCTTTTTCTGCATCATTATACACTTGATTTGCATCCGATGGTGCCTCACCAAGAGTCGACTCCGCCTCAAGTCTTCCCTTATGCTCGCCCGAATTAAAACTGGATTTAGTGTTAGAGTTGCCGGAATTATCTCCACTGGTATCATTACTAACGCCACTAAACGTACCAGAACTCGGCGCAAAAGTTCCGGCTTTGCTTGCTGAACGGTGATCTCTTACTGCACGTCGAGTTTCATTTTTCTGGCCATTACCTGTTACTTTTGTCTCTTCTTTTTCTACTTCAGCATCATTTGATGGACCACCTACCGCTTCTGCTTTATCTGTTTCTGCTAGATACCCGGTCGGATCTGTCCCACTCATCGGGTTATTCAAAATATACGAATACGGGTTAGCGCTTTGACTATTCTCTGGGAACTGCAAAAACGGGTCAACACTTAAAAAACGACCGATGTTAAAATCGTATATCCGCCCGTTCATATGAATGAGCTCTTGGTCAATCAAATGCTCATGGTCTGTGTAGCCCTTAGTGACACCTTGCCAATTAGTACCAGATAATAAAGTATTGCCTGATGCTATGTCTCTTGGGCGACCAAACACATCATAACCACGGTGCTGTAATACTGCTCCGGTTTTAGCATCCATCAAGGTATCAACACTGCCTAAATGGTCGCGCAGTACATGCTGAAACGGTGATTGATTACCTAAGCTGCCCACATGGGCTTTCATCTTAATGGTGTGGTCACCGATGTAGGTTTTATCTACCGTACTGCTTAAGGTCACTTCACGCTCAAAACTGCCCACATAGAAAGTGGTCGATACTACAGCACCACTTTGCTGTTTAACCTGTTTATAGCGGTTACCATTGGCATCGTAACTGAATGTACTTTTTACATTATTGCGGTCTACCGTTAACGGCTTGTTTTGGTCGTTATAGGTTAACGTTACGCCATCACCGGTGAGCCGGTTACCGTTATTGTCATAGGTGAACGTTTTTGTACCACCACGGATAAACTGCCTAATGGCGTTAGGGCCTGCATTACCGCCAGCACCTTTGCCTACACTACCGTAAAGATACTGACTGCCGTAATCGCCTTTAACAAGGATATTACCTGCGGCGTCATAGTCATAATTAACCGCAGCATAGGTGATACCTTTGTACGTTTTAGTTGAGTCATCAACCCGCATGAGCTCGTCATAGTTGTAGCTTTCTTTGAACTGGGTAATCACATTGTGTTGAAAGGCTAAATTACCCATTCCATCATAATCATAATTTAAGTATTGCACCCCGAGAGTACTGCACCCTCCAGAAGAGCTGGTACAGATACTCGTTGGTGAACCGGCTAAATTACGGCTAAACTGTTGAACATAATAGCTACTGAACGTTTGTTGATTAATACTGCCAAAGGCGCTGTACTCATCGATTATGCGCAGTGATTGCTCAGAACCATCAGTAAAACGTTGGTAATCTTCGATTAAATAACCCTTGTCGTCAAAACGATAAGCTACATGCTCGCCGCTAGGATACTGCATGGCTTTGATACGGCCAAATTGCGAGTCATAGGCATATTTTTCAGTGAAGCTTAAGCTACCAATAGCCGTAAGTGTTTGCTTAATGCGCCCAGCGGTATCATAGCTATGAGTTTGAATATGCCCATCTACTTTAGCCTGGTATAACTTACCGTAACCCACATTGGCATCATATACCCAGGTTCGCGTTTGCTGACCTGTTTGACTCGTTTGACGACCGGCTTTGTCATAGTTAAATGTGGTTGTAATATTGCGCGCATCTTTTTGGGTTACAAGCTCGCCATATTGATTATAAGTAAAGTTCCAGACCCCCATGTTCGGGTCGTTAAACCATGCCTTGCGGCCTAAATCATCATAACGGGCGGTGATTTGGCTGCCCAGCACATCTTGGATTAACACAGGTAAGCCTGCGGCATTATAGGCAAAGTAACTTTTATTACCTTTTGCATCTGTAGTGCTTAATAGCTGACCAAGGCTGTTATAACTGCGACTCATCGACGCATTTAACCCGCCAGAAACGCTAATATTCGTCGTAATGCCATCGCCATAGTCATATTCTGACTGGTAGCTAACCATGCCGTCATTGTAAATCTTACGTGCGGGCCGCCCTAACGCATCATAACCTTGGAATTGTGTCGTATTTTGGGTGCCGTAATCCTCTGTTGGCTTGGTTTCACTAACAATATTGCCTCTTGCGTCATACGCGGTTTCGCTAATGATTTCGCCTTCAAAACCATCGGTTACCTGCTTTACAGGACGACCAAGGCTGTCGAAATAGGTAACGGCTTGTGGTTGGCCATCTGCTTGTACAATTTGCTTGTAGGCATAATCTCCGGTCTCCCATTGTAATGACACATAGTTGGTAGGCTGGATAACTAAGGCGCCTTTAGTGACTGATGAGCTTTGTACCATACCAATAAAGTTAACCTGATTGGTTGTCGTCACTCCATCCATATCAACAGATGTCAGAACCTGACCGGTTAGTGGGTCATAGGTATTGGTTGTCACTGCAACGCCCGACCATTGGGCATTAAAGGTTTTATAGACAAAATAACCATCATTAGTCATGGCGACTTGATTGTATCTATCTCCCACACTCACTTTGCTTGCATTACCGTACTGGTCATAGTCGCTATAAGTCGTAGTGGTGGCAACTCCTTTTAACGTACCGGTGCCTTCAGTTATACTGCTGATCAACTCTTGTGTATTATCGTTATAAATGTGCGTCGTTTTTTGGCTTGTCGCTGTATTAGCAGGGTTTAAAATTACACCTTCATGAGCTACTGTATAGGCAACCGACTGGTTGGTTTCTGAGGCTGTAGGCATAGACCAACCCGCTATATCGGTATAATCCTGTGTACTGCTTTTGTTATGTTCTATGGTGTTATCAATCGTTGAAGTTGACGATAACGTCGTTTGACAAAAACGGTTTTTTTCTTGCGAGTTTTTCACCGTCGTCACAATGGTGTTTGGGTCAATAGATTTCGTTACGCTCGTTGTCTTTTTAGGATAGAAACACCAACTTTTGCCACCATTTTTATTAACAATTCCATTGAGATATTCCAATTCACCAGGGACAAGTTCAAATTTGTCATCAAGTTTGTCAACTTGATATTCACTTATTATATTTTGTTGACCGTCCTTAACGGTTTTTTTCAACACAGTCCCTGACCAAGGGAAGGTTTGTGAGAACATGGTTTCAGTCGTTAATGTATGCAGATTTTGAGCATCAGTATTGGTTTCAATAATGTCACTAAAACCTTGAAAGCCTCGGCCCGAGACATGGAATCGAGCATTTTTATAACTGTATTCCGTTTTATTAACCCCATTTAAACCATTATCTTCTTTTAATGTAGCAACAACTCGCATGGTGTTAGTAAAATTTACGTAAGGATATTCGGTAGTTTCAGGCTGAGGGTAACGATTTTTAAGTTGCGTATAATCAAGCTGTAACTTTTCACCCATCCCCGTTTTGATACTCTTAATTACAGTATCTTGAGTATCCACATGCGCAAACAAAGTGAACCCAACAGGATAAGAAGGAGGTTTACCGCCTTGTTTAGAGCCGTAAAACCAGGTGCGTTTTGTGGCGTCTGACTCAAACCCTATTCCTGAGATGAAATCAACTCTGCCATCACCCGTTAAATCGATAGGGGACAGCGTAGCTAACGCACCATAAACGGGTAGTTGGACATCAGTAAAAGATTTGCCATCAGGATTGGTGAGCAACACATTCCAATACCAGACATCATGGTCATAGAATTTAGGTGCATTTCCCCCATCAACGGCGCGGCATGATTCATTAGAAGTCCAATTCCAACATTCATACAGGTATTGTTTGCGAGAGTAATCAGGGTATAAAATATCTTGGCGACCATCGCCATTATAATCAATAAATTGAATGAAATTTTCGTGTACATAACCAGCAGAACCACCATAAGTTGGGTCCTTAGCAAAACTGCCGTTGCCGCCACTAAATGCAAGCTCTTTTATACCTGTATTTAGAGGTGCTTCAAATAAACCATTGCCTTTATTGAAAATGATATAGCGGGTGTAAAAGCTGTCGGTGCTGTTCACCTTATGCAACGTCAAGATATCGCTGAGTCCGTCACCGTTTAAGTCAACCCACCGACTCGGTCTTGTGCGATGAACGATATCAACGTTGACGTTAAAAGTGATATTTTTCTCAATAAATGAGACCGTATTTGAGTCTGGGTTAAACCCAACCTTGTACCATTTTAATGACTTGTGAAATTGGCTTGGCGCCAAATCAACAACACCATCGCCATCCACATCCATCGGAATAAGCGGCTCTTTAGCCTCGGCAGTGAAAGTGCCTTTCTCGACAAAATCTGAACCTGAATCGCTGCGTAAATAGGCTTTGTAGGTGATAATATTATTACCTGAGCCAGTTTGCTTGTTGGTCGCCAGTAAAATATCTTTACGCCCATCGCCATTAATGTCGACGGCATGGCTTGTACAATATTTATCCCCAATGTCACGATAAATCGTGGCATAACAAGTCGCGCTAATATTAGAAGTATAGGTACTTTTAATACTGCCATTAGCATTAAAACTGCTAAAAACAAGCTTAGATGCACTATTGGTATAAACAAAATCGTCTGCACCATCTAAATCATAATCGATAGTGCCGCTTATGACATTTATGCTTTCTTCATTTGAACTAGGTAAATCATCACCATTCAAATCACCTGCCCATTGGCGGCTGCTAATGTCAGGCAAATCTTGATAAGTAATCTTATTTCCTGTGCGAGATAGATATATACCGTCTAATGGGACCGATAAATCGGTCACGCCGTCACCATCATAGTCAGCATCCTGCTTTACTTTTAATCCGATTGTATAATTATCTATAATATTGGCTAATGCATGATTAGTTTGTAAATTATGCTTATATTGACGGTAAAACCAACCAAACTCGGTTGTTAAACAATCGTTATTACCTGTATCGCAATACTGTAAATGATCTAATATCGCAGCATCATTTAAAGAGGTAGTCGGGATTTGATAATTCAATCTCCAAGTTGCTTTCTCTTGCCCTTCAATGTTCATTGAAATACTCATCAACTGCCTGTCATGAACACTATAACCTCCCCATTGATAACCTTTAGAGCTAGGTATTTTTTTGTAATCAAAGTGAATATTTCGAGTCCCTAAAACACCTTCATAACCAGTGTAGAAAATATCAAGAAGATAGCGATTACCTGCAGAGGCTTCATCGTATTGATAACTAATTTCATTGCTGTGAGTATCGCGGGTGGTATCTTGCAGCCAAGTAGAAGCAAGGTTTAATCCTACGGGGACAATACGACTGTTACTTGATTGACCCAATAAATGTTGAGTACCATTTACTTCAGAAGCAACAAAGTAAACACTGCTGCTATTTAGTCCGCCACCTAATTGTTGCACAATAACAGAACCATCGCGCTCGGTTTGATAATAGGTGCCAGAGGTGCCGTATTGCCCAACAGAACCGCCATTAGTCGGAGATACTGCCACTAAGCGACTACCGTTGTAACAAATTTTATCGTCTACACTAAAAGTGCTATTAATCGTTGAGTCATCTAGATCATAAATATTAGAACAGCGGGAAATGCTAGAATTGGCTGATAAACTCCAGCCCATGCCGGCAATTCCTTCACCAGATTGACTGTTGTAGTTTAGCGATAAGCTAGGTTGAACGCCCTTACGACCTGGAGCAATAGTCAAAGGCACTGAATAAGAAAATGCACCGCCATCAACGCCGGCATTACCTTTTATTTCACCCACTAAGTCGCTTTGCTCTGGTGATACGGGACTGTTCGCTGCATCAGATATCTCATTAATATCAACTAACGCTACAGAAAGGACATTGAATGACGCTGTGCTTATCGATGAATATTGATTGGTTGAACTCTTAGCTCTAACGTTGACCTGATGTATTCCAATTGCCTGCATTCCAAAATCATAGTTGTAGGGTGAGCTTGTGTCGGGATACCAAGCGGAGTTATCTATTGAAAACTCTACTGCACTAATATCGCTATCATTATCAGATGCACTTGCCGTTACAAATAAAGATTGTGATTCATATAAGTCAGGAATTGGCGTTAAGCTGACAATAGGAAGATCATCGACGGCATTGACTGTCACAACGAATGCAACAGTACTGCTTAAACTGCCATCGGATACGGTAATACTAATAGTCGATTTTCCAGCTTGGTTCGCCACGGGTGTCACACTCACCGTACGGTTGGCACCACTGCCGCCCAATATCACATTGGCGGTCGGAACGAGTGCCGTATTGCTTGAACTGCGACTCACTGACAACGAACCTGCGGCCGTTTCGTGATCACCTATGGTAAAGGCAATAATGCCCGTATTGCTGTCTTCATTGATGCTGCGGTTGCTGATATTGCTAATGGTGGGGGTGTCATTCACCGCATTGACTGTCACAACAAATGTACGGGTATAACTTAAACTGCCATCGGATACGGTAATAGTGATCGTTGCGCTACCGGATTGGTTCGCCGCGGGTATCACATTCACCGTTCGGTTGGCACCACTGCCGCCCGACCTATATGGATATTGGTAATGTCATTATGATGTCGGGAAAATCATTGACCATGTGCTTCAAGGCATCCTACCTATCAGAGTCAGGCTAGCTTCCGCGGTACAGATTGTTCATTAGCATCTGACCCATATGGATATGGGAAATATCATTATGATGTAAGGAACAGCGTTGACCATGCCGCCACAACGTTAGTGGCCGTAGGCCATAGCGTTAAACAACCCGTGGACTCGGTTAACACGATGACCGAATAAACGCTAAGCGGCAATCTATCGGCAACAAAAAGCTCACAAGGTGTTAAATCAAACTCTAAACAGCCCTTTTTTGGATTTAATCATTGTTTTCTCACCTGAATGAGCATTAGATATACAGAGGTTGTATTTGAAGGAAGAAATCATTGAATGAAAAATATTATTTGCGACATTGATGGTGTATTACTGCACGACAACAAGCTCATTCCCGGAAGTGACAAGTTTATTCACCGTGTGCTTGAACAAGGCAACCCGCTGGTCATCCTCACCAATTATCCGGTCCAAACCGGTAAAGACTTACAAAACCGTCTCGGCGCGGCAGGCATTAATGTGCCAGAAAGCTGTTTTTACACTTCAGCCATGGCCACGGCCGACTTTCTTAAACACCAAACCGGCAATAAAGCTTTTGTGATTGGCGAAGGTGCACTTACCCATGAGTTGTACAACGCAGGTTTCACCATAACCGATATTAACCCAGATTTTGTTATTGTCGGTGAAACCCGCGCTTACAACTGGGACATGATCCATAAAGCATCTCGTTTTGTTGCTGGCGGCGCACGCTTTATTGCCACCAATCCAGATACTCATGGCGCAGACTTTAGCCCTGCATGTGGCGCGTTATGCGCAGCGATTGAACGTATCACAGGTAAAATGCCATTTTATGTGGGTAAACCAAGCTCGTGGATTATTCGCTCAGCCTTGAATCATATTCAGGGACACTCTGAAAACACCGTAATTATTGGCGACAACATGCAAACCGATATTCTCGCAGGCTTTCAAGCAGGACTTGAAACCATTTTGGTCACCAGTGGCGTGAGCCAAATGATTGATATTGACAAAGAACCTTTTAGACCTAATCACGTGTTTGCATGCGCCGCCGATATTGATGTCGTTTAATCGATATCTTTACTCAGTGACAGTTTGATTGTCTCGCCATTAAATCAATGCTCGATACTGATACGCGAGACACTATTTTATCGCAAGGTAAACCCTTTAATATAGAATAGTACTCATATGATTGCGGGAGTAAAACGTCCAATATCGCTTAAGCACTATTGATTCACGCCAACAAGATCAAATAGTTAATAAGATGAGCGTCAACGACACAATTTACATTAGGTAACACAATTCCAAGCCAGCGACCTTGTTTTCAAGCACTGGCTTACCTCATTATGCTTGTCTGAAATAACAATAAATAATAATAACAGGACATAGCATGAAACGATTGTTGCCTTTTTGCGCCATTGCCTTGCTGACAGCATGCAATAGTGATGATGACAAACACGCTTCGACCGAACAAATTGCCCCAGCTAAAACGACCACAGTCACCTTTAATGAACAACGCTTTAGAACCGACATCGAAACATTATCGTCTGATAAGTTTGAAGGTCGAGCACCGACGACCCATGGTGAAAAACTTACCCTAGAATATTTATCCGCTGCCTTCACTCAAATGGGGCTTAAAGGCGCCTATAACGGCAGTTTTCTGCAACCAGTTCCAATGGTGAGCTACACCGCCAGCGAGCAACAACGAATTAATTTGGCTGGCATGGACATGCAGTATCGCCAAGATATTGTGCTAGGCAGTCGTCATGATAACCACCAAGTCAGTATTAAAGATGCGCCATTAGTGTTCGTCGGTTACGGTATTAATGCACCAGAATACGGCTGGAATGATTACCAAGACCTCGACATGAAAGGCAAAATTGCCATCATTTTAGTTAATGATCCAGGCTTTGCTCATCCTCAAGGGGCGAAGTTTAATGGTAAGGCGATGACTTACTATGGCCGTTGGACTTATAAGTTTGAAGAAGCCAGTCGCCAAGGTGCATTGGGTGCTATCATCATCCATGAGACTGAACCCGCTTCCTATCCCTGGTCGGTAGTCGAAAATAGCTGGATTGGAGCTCAACAAGACTTAGTCCTTAGCCAAGCAGAACAAGATCAACGTGTTCAAGTTGAAGGATGGTTAACCCTAGACAGTGCAACTGCCTTGTTTGACAAAGCCGGTCTATCATTAACATCGTTAATAGATCGCGCGGCCAACAGTTCACTCAATGTCAATTTAGCCCAAACTGCCAGCATTGAATTTGCTAACAAAACAGAGTATGCCGACAGTTATAATGTGGTTGCGACGTTAGCCGGCAGCACTCAGGCCAATCAGCATATTCTATTCACGGCCCACTGGGATCATCTCGGTAAAGATGACACCAAAGACGGTGACCAAATTTATAATGGCGCATTAGATAATGCCTCTGGCACTGCGGGTATTTTAGAAATTGCCCGCCAGTTTGCGCAGCAAGCCAAACAAGGTCATGGCTTAGCCCGCTCATTAACCTTTATTGCCACTACGGGTGAAGAACAAGGCTTATTAGGCTCACGTTACTATGCTGCTAATCCTATTTATCCCATTGATAAAACGGTCGCTGTTTTTAACCTAGACAGCACCAATGTGTATGGCAAAACCAAAGACTACACCATAGTTGGCAAAGGTCAGTCTGAGTTAGAAAACTATTTAGACCGCGCTGCAGCTAAACAGGATCGGATTAGCAAGGGCGAACTTAACCCAGCATCAGGCGGATTTTTCCGTTCAGACCACTTCAGTTTTGCCAAATTAGGTGTACCGGCAGTATTTGCCGGTGGGGGTAACGAACCGCTTGATGAAGCAACAGCACAATACAAAACTGCAATGCTGGTGAAAATGAAAGGCTGCTATCATAACGTCTGCGACGATTATCGTCCTGAATGGGACTTATCCGGTTCATTACAAGATTTAGGCGTGTATTACCAAGCCGCAGCTGAGCTAGGTAATAATCAAGATTGGCCAGGATACTTTGCCGGTTCTGAATTTAATCAATTACGTCCTGCAGATTAATACAACACCACCCTATTCCGTCCCCCCAAACAAGGATTGGCCCATCATGTATTTGATGGGCTTTTTTTATTGGTATTTGGTGCTATTAGCATTTATGTCATTAGTCTTTGAGTTAATCCTCTGGATAAACGGTACTCACACTTTACTAAATTCATTTAGCGCTTCGATGGCTAAAGCCGCCTTTTCTGTTTGCACAAAAATATGGTCATGATAATAAGCGGCAATAACATTAGCGCTAATGCCTTTTTCGGTGAGTTTATTGGCCACTGCCGCGGTTAACCCCACCGCATCAAGGCTAGAGTGTACCGTTAAGGTAATGCCTTTAAATACTGATTCAAATGACAAACCGCCCTCAATAGCAGCCGCTTTTGTTAATACTAATGTCAGCCCTTCAGATTCGCGAAACGTCGCCAGTGGCGATAAAGTTTGGTAATCACCATATTGCCCCTGCACTGAACAAAAAACATATTCGTCATCTAATAATACTGGTGACATCGATGCGAGTAGTGCCGTTAAATTTGTTTCACCAAGCATACTTTTTCCTTAAATATTTTTCCGTTATAAAGCGATTTTATGAATCAAGGTATTCTCTTGCAAATAAAAAGGGGCTGCCTGACTAAAATGTCGCCTAACTTAAATGCAGCTTATGCCACCCAGCTACAACATAAGTGACCAAGGTAACCCTATCCAGTCTTAATATACTTAACAAGTTAAGCCTTGCTTGGTTGGCTATCACCGAGTGAACTGGAGCCCCAATATCGCGCATAAATAATCCTATTAAGCTTGGATATGGCTAACCAACAGCACAAAACGACTATTCAACCTTCTTTTTGCTCAAATAACGATCAGACGCACTGCCTTAGTGCAATTATCGTTTTAGTTGTATTTGATTATGAAATATCAAAATAAATCATCATAATCGCAGTAAAAATAAAGATATCTCATAAAAATAGAGGTTATTATTGATAATATTTAAATAAAAAGATATTTCGAAGAGATAAAATCATTAAAACAACCAATTTTATGATGTTATCTTAAAAAACAAACTTGGCAGTTAACCAAAATGCTGGCAAAGTAGTGGCAGAAAAAGATTAGCCAACGCTGCTGGAGCCGTACTATGTGTTCAATATTTTCGATTTTAGATATCAAAACTGATGCAAGCCAACTTCGTCATGTGGCCTTAGAAATGTCAAAATTACTGCGTCACCGCGGTCCAGATTGGTCTGGTATTTATGCTGATGAACATGCCATTTTAGCTCATGAACGTTTATCCATTGTTGACGTTGACCACGGAGCGCAACCGCTTATCAGCACTGATGGCAACTTAGTCTTAGCCGTAAACGGTGAAATTTATAACCACAAGCAATTAAAAGCTCAGCTTGGTGACAAATACCAATATAAAACTAACTCAGATTGTGAAGTGATTTTGTCACTTTACCAAGAATACGGTTGTGACTTTTTAGACAAACTGAACGGCATCTTTGCATTTGTACTGTACGACAAAGCCAAAGGCACTTACTTAATCGGCCGCGATCATATGGGTATAATCCCACTTTACACTGGCTTCGATGCATCTGGTAACTTCTATGTTGCCTCTGAAATGAAAGCATTAATGCCGGTATGTAAAACCGTTGCTGAGTTTTACCCTGGACAGTATTTATATTCTGCCGACGGTAAACCAACCCAGTATTATCAACGTGATTGGCGCGATTTTGATGCGGTTAAAGACAACCCAGCAAGCATTGAAGAGTTGCGTGAAGCATTAGAAGCCGCAGTAAAACGCCAATTAATGTCAGATGTACCTTACGGGGTATTATTGTCTGGTGGGTTAGATTCATCCGTGATCTCTGCCATTACCCAAACTTACGCCAAACATCGTATTGAAAACGACGGCGAAACTGGCGCATGGTGGCCACAGCTGCATTCATTTGCCGTAGGGTTAGCGGAATCTCCTGACTTAGTTGCCGCACAAAAAGTGGCTGACGCCATTGGCACCATTCATCATCCTATTGTCTATACCTTCCAAGAAGGCTTAGATGCGATTAAAGAAGTGATTTATCATCTCGAAACTTACGATGTCACCACTATTCGAGCAGCAACGCCAATGTATTTAATGGCGCGTAAAATTAAAGCCATGGGCATTAAAATGGTGCTGTCTGGCGAAGGTGCTGACGAGTTATTCGGTGGTTATCTGTATTTCCACAAAGCGCCTAACGCGCAAGCATTTCATGAAGAGTTAGTTCGTAAGCTAGATAAACTGCACTTATTTGACTGCTTGCGTGCCAACAAATCCATGGCGGCATGGGGACTTGAAGCTCGGGTGCCTTTCTTAGATAAAGAATTTATCGACGTGGCAATGCGCATTAATCCAGAAGCCAAAATGTCTAAAGATGGCCGCATCGAGAAGCATATTTTACGTCAGGCATTTGAGGATAAATTGCCAAAAGAAGTAGTATGGCGTCAAAAAGAGCAGTTCAGTGATGGCGTAGGTTACTCTTGGATTGATGGTCTAAAAGCACACGCAGCAGAGAACGTCGGCGACGTGCAATATGCTAACGCAAAGTTCCGTTTCCCATACAACACGCCAGAGTCAAAAGAAGCCTATTTTTACCGCAGCTTCTTTGAAGAGTTTTTCCCATTAGCCAGCGCAGCTGAAACAGTGCCCGGAGGAAAAACAGTGGCTTGTTCAACCCCTGAAGCACTATTGTGGGATGCAAGTTTGCAAGGACTTAACGACCCATCAGGCCGCGCAGTTAAAAACGTTCACGCTAGCGCATATTAATTTTTCCTCGATAGCTAAACACCACCCTATTGGGTGGTGTTTTTGTTTGCCTCCATCTTGTAAGATAATGACAACAGCGTCCAGAGGCATAATGCTTAGCGTATTAATTGAGCAACAATAAGGTTTCCCATGACAGATATCAGTAT
Source organism: Shewanella sp. CAL98-MNA-CIBAN-0140 (assembly GCF_040309905.1). Taxonomy (NCBI): domain Bacteria; kingdom Pseudomonadati; phylum Pseudomonadota; class Gammaproteobacteria; order Alteromonadales; family Shewanellaceae; genus Shewanella; species Shewanella sp. CAL98-MNA-CIBAN-0140. The sequence continues at coordinate 62,701 of NZ_JBEOPI010000012.1, read as the reverse complement.
TTTCAATCTTGAAATGACCGACCCTAGTCAATTAAAGCCTAAAAATGATCCCAACGGATTAACCGTGGTTGAGGTAAAAATAAAACAATATCAATTTAATCGGTTTCTATATCAATTTGTCGGTGCAGGGTGGCAATGGACAGATAAACTGACCTTGACCGATAGCCAGTGGCAAGAATATAGCGAAGCGGACAATTTACATTTGTTTGTGGCCTATAAAGATGGCGCACCAGCGGGTTACTTTGAATTGCAGCAGCAAGAAGAAGCGACTGTAGAGATTATGTATTTTGGCTTAGGCGAACGCTTTATCGGTAAAGGATTTGGCGGCTATTTACTGACCCAAGCCATTGAGCAAGCTTGGTTGTTACCCAACACCCGCCGAGTTTGGGTACATACTTGCTCGTTAGATCACCCCAGCGCATTACAAAACTATCAAGCACGCGGATTCAGTTTATTTAGAACTGATACCGAACCAAGAATGAACCCAAACTCTGCGTAGCGAAAAAAGGTCATGGATAACTGTCGTACTAACGGTTTTTACACGCGATACTGCGTTGTTGTAATATTTCAAGTAACGCGCTTTTTTGTTGCTCGTTCATTGAGTGCCAAGCCAGAATTTCGTCGAGCGAGCGATGACACCCTAAACAGACATCCTGTGCATCTAAACAACATTGCCTCACGCAAGGTGAGGCAATTTGATTAACGTTACTCTGACCATACGCCATATTCATTACCATTGGTGTCAGAAAAATGAAAACGTCTACCCCCAGGAAAACTGAATACGGCTTTGGTTATCTGTCCACCAGCCTGAATAATTTTGGCTGCGGTCGCGCCTAAATCTTGGCTATAGAGCACAATTAACGGGCTGCCTTTAGCTAAGGTAAATTGACACTCAGCTCGATAAAAACCACCATCAATTCCGACCTTCAAAAAGCAGCTGTATTCAGGACCATAGTCTTGAAACTGCCAACCAAAAACCTGAGTAAAAAAGGCTTTGGTTGCAATGATGTCTTTCACGGGTATTTCTAAATAATTAATACTATGATGTTGACTCATGCTCACCTCTATTACTCAGGGCTAAAACTAAGAACTAATGCTAAGAACTAAGACTAATAACTATTACTAGGTACAATCACTCAGTACTCATATTAATACTATCACTCATATCCAGTACTCATACGATAGCGCAATACTATGGCTTACGGCATTAATATGATGATTGATTCGATAGCTAGATTATAGCTGTCGCCCTATTGTTGCACCAATGCCGCAACGGCACCAATAACACCGCCAAACACACCACCCCATACAACTAACCAACCTAAATGGGTTTTAATCATATCTTGGATGATTTGTTTAACTAATTCAGGCGTAAGTTCGTTTAAACGCTGTTCGACAATATTGGCCACCTTCGCTTGCATATCAGCGATGATATTTGGCTTTTCAAGTTCATTGACTAAAATCGCATTAAACTCTTCACTTTGAGCCAGTTCAACTAAAGACAGTTTCATTTTTTCAATAAAAGGCTCTTTTAGTGGGATCAACGCCTCTGTGCCACCAAACATTGCTATCATGGCACCAAATGATGACTTTTCGATGGTCGACACCAATGCATCGAATGACGGCGCCAAATCAATTTGTTCAATCACAGGTGTTAAATCAATACTGCTGGCACTGCTGGTTGTCAAAAAGCGATCGATATTCTCTTGGGTAAAAAATTGTTTCATCATTAAATGTTTAATGCCCAATTTAAACTCTTCGAAACGCGATGGAACCACTCCAGAGCCATACAAACCGGGGACCTTTTCAAACAACATATGGATCGCCAACCAATTTGTTAACGCACCCGATAATGCAAATAATCCTATCGTCAGCACAATCTGTTGTTCTAACACATACCCGACCAGCATAAGAATGGCCGCAATAAGGTTGGTTAATACACTCTTATTCAATCTCTGTTCCTTAACATCTACGATGAAAAAATAATAAAAAAACCTCAGTTATTTTACCAGAAAAATAACTGAGGTCTAAAATAACTAACGCTTATATTTTGATAGTTTGAGCCAGCAAGGTCAAACAGCCGTCAATCGAGTTCACATTGGTGATTTATGCTAAGAACCAACTGATTCCGACTCAACAATGCCCTCTATATCGTGGCGATTAATTAATAATACCCCGGTACTTTGCGCCAATGCTTGTGCTTTTTGATACATCTGACTGATAATATCAAGCTGCTGATCCTGTGGTGAGACAAACACATCCTCTAAATACCACACAGGCGCCAGTCGTAATGAAGAAAACGACGGATACAGTTGAATAAAACCCATCATTTTATCTTCTTTGAACGACACAAAAATCATCGAATCATTTTCAGCCAAGCGATGTTTCAAAAAAGCATGGCAGGCACGATAGTCTGAGGCTTGGTGTAATTGCTGCCGATATTGATCAAATAGCAGGCTCAGCGGTTCTAAATCTATGCTCGAAGCAAGACGAATTTGCATTTGTCATCCTTGAAAATTGAGGTTAAATCCGCGCATGGATACTGCAGATATTATGCTAAATAAATGATGCCATCACGCCATAAGGGCCAAGGATAACATCCCGCTATAACGACTTAACACTCCTAGTTAAAGTCAGATACGAAAATAAGTTAACAATAAGATAAAATAAAACCTATTAATTACATAAACTTAAATATAACGCTACCATCAATAAACCTAAATGTAAATTAATCAGTTTTGCGGCCAAAATAATGATTTGCAAAGATAGTTTTTTTGCTAAAATAGGTACCTGTTACCATTGTTTTTATCAAGACTACTTCATATGACCCCGTTTTTAGCTCAGTTGCGCTCAGCGGTTAAACCGCGCTCTCGTATTCAAAAATTAACCCTTTATGGATTAACAATTTACCTATTGTCTTGCGCTGTACTCGGTGGATTAATTCCTTATATTGCCAAACAACAAGCACCAGAGATATTAGCCGAGCAATTAGGTAGAGACGTTAGTCTACAAGACATTAGTATCAATCCTTTTACGCTAGAACTAACGGTATCGGGTTTGGTTATCAATGAAGCTAATAGTCAGCAAACCTTTGCATCACTAGCCACGCTGTATGGCAACATTCAATTGTGGCAATCCATCACATCTTGGACATTAGTGATTGAAGATATCCGTCTAGCACAACCCACTATCCGAGTGTCGCTTACTCAAACCGATGATCAACAGGTTGTATTTAACTTTAGTGATATTATCAAGCGCCTAGGTAAAGACACTCAATCAACACCAGCCAATACTGCACCGACAAGTCTACCGGCGATAAACATCGGTAAAATTGAGCTGCTACAAGGTGTGTTCACCTTAGATGACAACGTCACCGATACTCATATCAACTACCCAAATATCAATCTGTCATTGACACAATTTAGCAGCTTGAGTACCGCGTTAGAGGATAAACAAGACCAGGTTAATCGCTATAATCTGAGCATAGAAGATCAATTTAACGGCTCGGTGGCACTGCAAGGACAATTTCAATTATCGCCATTAGCAATACAAGGTGATCTCGACGCTGCTGGCGTTGATTTATCTCGTTATTGGACTTTTGTTGATCAACTGTTTGCGATTAACTTATCTGAAGGCATGCTCAGCGTAAACGGCCAGTACACTGTGACGTTACAAGATAAAAACTTAGCCCCAATAAGCCACATTAATGTCACCAAAGCGCAGATAGTGATTAACCGTTTTAAAGCGCTACATCAGCAAGATGAAAAAATCGCCATTGATGTGTTAGCGTTAAAAAATATCAATGTAGATAGCCAGAAAAAACTTGTTAGCATTGATGAGTTTCATACTGAAAATGGTAAAATCAAACTCAACATCACCCCTAAAGGAGCTGATTTAGTCGCGTTACTGTTACCTCAAAATACTCAACTTCTCGACGATGCTGCTTCGAGCCAAACTGATACTAATGACACCACAGATACCACAGAGGTTGCAAATGTCTCAAATATCACTGACGCCAGCATAGAGGCAGAGTCTGACATAACCACTGAACAAGTCACCCAAACACCTGACGCTATTGTGACCCAAGCACCGCAAACAAACGCAGGTTCACCCCGCCCGTCACAAACTGAAATGACAAGCCAAAATGTTGATCCTAATACTGCTGATAAGGTTGATTCTCCATGGTTAGTCAATTTACATAAAATCACTGTGGCACAGTACCAAGTAGACCTTGGGGAAGGCATTGCCAGTGATAACATCATCCTTTGGCAACTCGGTCCCATTGATGTCTCAACCGGCTTGGTAAAATCTGATTTATCCACCCCTATTGATTACCAATTCTCGACTGGCATCAATGCGCAAAGCCTATTAACGTCGACAGGGCAAGTCGATGCATTAGCACAAACGATTAATGCTGATATCGATTTTAGTAATATGTTGCTGTCACGCTTGCAACCCTATATCGCACCATACATTAATATCACAGTAGAAGACGGGGTATTTTCCACTAAAGGTAATTTACATGCCGATGCTAAAGATACCCTCACCTACACAGGCAGCGCTAACATCAACCAGCTGCACATTAACGATAATGTGCTAAATAAACCATTGCTGACATGGGAAACCATGGACATCAACCAGTTATCGTTTGATCGCCAACAAGCTATCATTGACATCGATGAAATAAACTTCGATAAACTCTTTAGTCGCATCATTATTTCACCCGATCGCGGCACTAATATCAGCCAGCTGATCCACACAAAAAAAGCCACAACCGATCCCGTGGAGATAAAGCAAGCTGTTGATAGCGTTGATCCGAGCAAATTGATAGTCGATCAGCGCAAAGCTGATGCCTCAACACTGAATTCATCAGCAGGCAGTGAACCGCCAATGACAGATTCACCGCAAATGCAATTCAACATTAATAAAATAGGCATTAAAGACAGCTCAGCTTTTTTTGCGGATAACTCATTAACACCTAATTTTGCTTCAGGCATAGAAATGCTCAATGGCCAAATTAGCCATCTTTCATCGAAACCACAGACCACGGCATCGGTTGATTTGGTGGGTAAAATCGATAGATATGCTCCGGTGACGTTAAAAGGTGAGATAAATCCGTTACTCGACCAACCGTATCTTGATCTTAACTTGAATTTTGACAACGTAGAGTTAACCTCGGTCAATCCCTATTCAAGTACTTATGCTGGCTATTACATAGATAAAGGCCAATTGTCATTAGACCTAAACTACCAACTTAAAAACACTGCATTAGTTGGCAGTAATCACGTCGTCATTGATCAACTTAAACTGGGCAAACCCAGCAATAGCAGTTTAGCAACCAGTCTACCGGTGACGTTGGCGGTGGCATTATTGCAAGATCGCCACGGTGTGATTGATTTGGGCGTTGATGTCTCAGGGGACCTTGATTCTCCCAACTTCAGCTTTGGAAGCATAATCGTGAATGCTTTGGGTAATATTATTACCAAAGCCGTGACCTCACCCTTTTCATTCTTAGCAGGCCTTGTGGATGGTGATGAGGAAATGGATAAAATCAGTTTTGATTACGGACTCAGCAGTCTTTCACTTAAACAAAAAAATACCCTCGACAAACTGGCTAAAGCATTAATAGACAGACCGCTGCTGAATCTCAATATTAAAGGCAGTATTGACTTAATTAACGATAAACAAGCGTTAGCTGAAATCAAACTGCATAAACAACTGGCTATAACAGCAGGGATAAAATTTAACGCGTTACCAAAAAGTTTATCTGCCAGCCAGTTCCCTGCAACAGGGCCATCAGCTGATGCACTGTATCAATTAGTTGAGCAAGAATTGTCGCAGCCACCATTAGCGATAAAACAATCTTTACAACAAGAAACTCCAGAGCTGACAGAAGTAGAGCTCGTTACTCGCTGGCACATTGGCTTATACAATATGCTTAAAAACCACCAGCAGATCACTACAGATGAATTTGGCCAATTAGCACAACAGCGGGCCAGCGCAGTTAAAGCGTATTTAATTGATCAAGCAGGCATTGATGCGGGAAAAGTTTTTGTACTAGAAAGCCGCATCAACACCGTAGAAGATGCCGCTGAAGCATTGCTTGAACTACAAGTAAATTAACCCGTCATAGCTATTAACGGCTCTCGACATCGGGTAGACTGCGCATACATTGTAAACGAGGAATAACAGGCGTTTGCAATCATGCCGTATCATTAATATTGTTAAGATTGAGGTTTTATATGTTTATCGTTCGCTGGATTTTAGGTCGAATTATTTTGTTGTTAAATTTTGTGTTTGCTCCTAAAAAGCGCCAACGTCCGCAAGATCAACAAGTCATTGTCGATCAACAGACTCAATCGCTGGCATTGTATCAATACGCCGCCTGCCCTTTTTGTGTCAAAGTTCGTCGTGAAATGCGTCGTCAAAACTTAACCATTAACTTAGTTGATGCCAAACAAGATGAGCACAAAAGCGTGCTAACCGAGCAAGGTGGCAAACTCAAAGTCCCTTGTCTACGTATCGAGCAAGATGGCAAAACCCAATGGCTATATGAATCAAAAGCCATTATGAGCTACCTCAACGAGCGTTTTGCGTAAACCACAATTCGTATTATTTCGCCACAGTTTAGCTTAATGCTGTGGCTAACAGATTGCTGTATATATTCTTTTGTTTTTTAGACCATTGTTGTATCAATAAATGGTTGATAATTATCTTCTGCAGCTTTTTCCAGATATCATTTAGGATAAAAAACTGATGAGGTTATGTGTGTCAAAAATCGGCTTAATCATTTGTAGCGCCATACTTCTAAGCGCCTGTAGCACCAGCGAACCAGACCCAATGGACTATGTTGGCCAGTTTCGCGACGCATTCAGCACGCAAATTAAAGGTAAAGGGATTAAGTTATTTGTCTATAAAGCCAAATTAGCTACCGCCCTTGATCGTAGCATTCCCGGTGATGCTCCTCGAGATAGAGTCATTCGCCGCAGTAAACAAGATGCCCAAAGCTATCAAATAGAACTACGTAAAGCTGAAAATCGCCTAGAACTGTGGCATCAACAAATCGATCTTGGCCTTAAAAAAACCATCGAAATGAACGGTTATTGTAAAGCCGGATTTATCGAATTAAGTCGTTATGTTGAAACTGAACGCGGTGAAATTCGTGGCGAATGTAACGATGGTGCTACCGCTGAAGATATCAAAAAATTCGGGGTTTAATGAGTAAACCCCGTTCGGGATACTAAACGGTTGTTAATCAGGTAAAATATTCTGATATTTACCGCTTTATCTCATCTTTTAACCCGAGTTGAGGTAATTTAGCTGATGATGTTTTACCTGACTTGAAAGACTAATACTGTCGCTGACGGATAAAACACTATATCCAGCTAAGCAATTAAGCTAAAATAGCATCCAAATTTTCTCGTGATGTTGCCGTTGGCTCTAAGACCAGTGTCATCACGCTTTGATAAGCTGTTTATCATCAAAAATGATATCAATAGCTTGTCGTTTACAAAGTAAGAAATCAGATGAATAGAAAGCAAGAGATGATCAAAAAGCTGGCTAAACGTGCCAAGGCTCGCCAAAACAAAGTGGTGCCGTCTAACCCTAGCAGCAAGGCTGTTGAGCGTTATATCTCTAAAGCTGAACGCGAAAAAATTGCGGTAACAGAAGCCGCAGAACAAGCCGCAGCAACAGAGACCAGCAACACTGAAACTGATAAAGACTAACGCCGCCTCACAAGGGTGTTAGTGACAAAAAGCCCCTATTATGTTGGCCTTAGCCAATATAATAGGGGCTTTTTATTGCCTGTTAAATAGGTATTCATGATGTGTTAAATGCTGATTAGATCAATTAGTTTTATCGGCGCTCGTTTTGTCAGTATTGGTTTCGTCAGCAATAGTGTCATCGGCATTATCTTGTTGCGCAAATTGCTTACAAAAGGGCTCTTCATCCAATTGGGCCATCTGAGTGCGTCCTGGCATAGGTGATGGTGCTGCAACCATATCAATGTTTATCGCATCGTCTTCTAACAGTTGTTGGTTGGCACCAGCCGGCAACAAACCTTGGCGACTAATTTTGTCGACTAATCGGTATGCACAGAAAATACCTATCACACCGAAGATAATCGCTCCAATAACCTGGCCAATTAATACCCCAAACACGCCGCCCCACTGCGCGCCAAAATAGACAAAGGGTATGGTGCCGACGGTTGCTTTACCGACGTTAAAAAAGGTGGAATATTTGGCCTTACCTAAATTATTAAATGAGGCGTTGGCAATAAACAGAATTCCCGAAAAGATAAAGAACACGGCAATGTACTGACAGAAAAATAAAATAAGCTCTGCCGCATCACCTTTCATAGCAAAGCTGCTAATAATGACATTGCGTAATAGATACAGTCCAAGTGACATCACCAGCACATAAACCACACAAAATTGAATCGCTTTGGTCAAACTCAATCTAACTCGCTCAATTTCATTGGCACCAAAGTTTTGCCCCACAATCGGTCCAACGGCCCCCGACAGTGCAAAAATCATCCCAAACGATACGGGGATCAAACGACCTAATACAGCCCAACCAGCCACATAGCTATCACCAAAATCGGCGATAGCTCGCGTTACCACCGCATTACCAATGGGGGTTGCCACATTGGTCAGCATTGCCGGTGCGGCAATTGAAAAAATAGTCCCGAGGTCTTGTTTAAACTCATCAAGCGAAAACCGACCTAACAGTTTATGTTTTATCACTACGCCGCGGGCGGAGATAATAAACACAACAATACGAGCCAATACCGAAGCCGCGGCCGCGCCTTCTATCCCCATTGATAAGGAAAAAATGAAGATAGGATCTAATATGGCATTTACACCACCACCGGCGAGCGTCGACATCATCGACAATTTGGCATCGCCCACCGCGCGTAATGCACCGCCAAGTGCCATTGCTAAGCAAATAAACGGTAATGATGGCACCAGAATATATAAATAGCTTTGCGCTAATTCCGCCGTGCGCCCTGTTGCACCCACCAAGGCTAACAGTTCTGGAATAAACGCAATCACTACCGCAGCCACCAGCACACTGGTGATTAACGTCACGATGGCACTGTTTAAAAACAATCGTTTAGCTAACTTAATATTTTTAGCACCCACTGCTTTTGACACTAATGCACCCAGAGCAATAGATAAGCCGATGCCTATTGATGTGGTAAAAAAAGAAATCGTGCTGGCATAACCTGCCGCAGCGGCAAGTTCAACTTCGCCGAGCAGACTTAAAAAGAAAATATCGAGTAAGTCGACCACAAACAGTGCCGAAATCCCTACTGCAGCAGTAGAGCTCATCACTAGGATATGGCGTAAAATCGAACCCTCAACAAATTTAGCAGTGGTCATTAGTATCCTTGAGTGTAAATATATATAAGCAAACCCAAGCTCGCTTTATGGCCGATAACCCTAGAGTTTTTCCAGTTCGCTACCACAATGATTACAATATTCAGCATCGTTATCGTGGCCTTTCTTGCCACAATTACTGCATTTACGTAAATCACGGGTTCTGACCATTTCATGTGTAATTTCAGCGGTTAAAATGCCTGTTGGAATGGCAATAATCGAATAACCAATGAGCATAGTCAGTGCCGCAATCGCCTGACCTAATGGTGTTTGTGGCGTAATGTCTCCATAACCAACCGTGGTAATGGTCACCACGGTCCAATACATGGACTGAGGTATTGAAGTAAAGCCATTATTTGGGCCTTCGACTACATACATAATCACACTTAATACCATGATAATCAGGCTTACTGCGAAAAAAAACATAAACACTTTTCGACTCGACTGCATCATGGCTTTGAGTAATATATGACCATCTCTTAAATATCGAAGTAACTTTAATACCCTAAACACACGAAATAAACGCAGTACCCTTAGCGCTAACGCCACATTGGCACCTGGGAAAATCAAGTCTAAATAACTGGGTAAAATGGACACTAAATCCACTACACCAAAAAAGCTGCGTGCATAGTGTAACCGATTAAGCGAACAATAGATCCTTAATATGTACTCAACGGTAAAGATTACCGTAAAGGTCCATTCAGCAATTTGAATATAGTCACCGTACGGCGAATTAACTCGTTCTATCGTATCGATAAAAATTAATAACACACTCAGTACAATACAGACCATAAGGGCAATATCGAAGCGTTTTCCTGCTAAGGTTTCGGTACCAAAAATCACACTTCTAAGGTATTGTTTCAGTGGGCTGTCGGGTTTTTCTTCGGTATTCATCTTAATATTCACTGTCTTGGGCAATAAATTGCAAATAAACTTGGTTAACTAATATCAATTAACCCTTGTAGTCGTTAAAATCTAACATTGACTGTCGGATGTTAACATTCGAAATAAGGTCATTTTACAATAAAAATTAAAAAGGTCATTGGTTTACGGAGTTTTCATGCGCGCGTTGTACATATTATTTATAGCCTTAATTTTCTGCCCGTTATTAGCGCTTGCTTCGACAAGCCAAACAACAGCAAAAGTGGATTTAGTTGTGGTCAATAAATCCGAATCTCGTTTATCTGTCATGCGTGACGGAAAAGTGGTTAAAAGTTACCTCATTGCCATGGGCGATGTGCCCAGTGGTCATAAGCTTAAAGAAGGTGATCAACGCACTCCACAAGGCCGTTACGTTTTAGATTATAAAAAATCTGATAGTGCATTTTATAAATCGATTCATATTTCGTATCCCAATGAAGAAGATAAATTAAGGGCTGACGCATTAGGGATCCGAGCCGGTGGCATGATCATGATCCACGGTGAAAACCCTCGTTCAACGTTGCCGCCAAAAGAAGCACAAAAGTACAACTGGACCAATGGTTGCATTGCCGTCACCAACAAAGAAATGGATGAATTATGGCAAATGATTGATGCCGGTACACCGATTGAAATATGGCCATAGGCTGATTTAATCTCAACCATACCATTTTTGCTTTGTTTTTTGGGTCACAAAATGAATTACCAACACCTACAACATACTTGGGTCGACTTTGGTCAGCGCATTACGGCATTTATTGATCAGTTAGGCCTAGAGAACTTATCACTATACTGCGATCATGCCGCCTTACGAGTGAACGACAACCACATGGCGCAGTTATTAGCTGATGAATTTAGCCAACATGGCAAAATAATCTCCAATAATATCATTAACGGTCGGCCTATTTTAATCATTAAATTAACCGAGCCATTAGTTATTGGCGCAATGCACATTCAATGTGTTGAACTGCCCTTCCCATCCGACAAAGCTTATCCAGTTGAAGGCTGGGAACATGTCGAGTTAGTGTTTCCGTCACAGGCACAAACCTGTGATGAACTAGTCGCAGAGCTTATCGAAAAAGTGCCACAACTGGCTGATATTATTGCGAGTAATGATTCAGAAAACAGTGACATTAAGGTAAAGCAAAGTTCGCCAAAAGGCGATAAAGAGCGCTTAGCCAACCCAACCATAGCGTTTAAGGCCAATGGCATTTGCGTTAAAGTACACCCGCACGATATTCAAAAGATTGTTGAAAGTGAACAAGCCTGCTAAGCATAGTACTAATAACGCTTTATCTGGAAACGGCAGCACTTCCGTTGATACGATCCGTCAATATATTCAAGAGCAAGGTTAGTTTATCGATTCATCCCCGCGACTTCGCTTCGCTCTGATCACGAGGTTTTCTCTACAGATTAGATAAAACAAGCCAAACATCGATATGCCAATGCCATAACTGAGTTTGGCTTGTTTAGATCAATGACAAGAAAATAAGTAAGCAACGAACAACAGCCAACGGTGTTGTTCGTTTGATCAACTTGATACATGCTTATTTCTTAGCCGTTAATAAAAATACCGCAAACTCTCCTTGTGACTTGTGCACTACACTAGCATCAACGACTTCAACCTCTCGAAAACAAGCTTGCTTTGCTGCAAGAGCAATCGCATCTCGGTCAAAACCGAAATGGTAGACACTAGTATCTTCTGTATGGAAACTTCCATCTTCCTTGTCAAGATCAGATATAGCGATTATTCCGCCATCATTTAGCAGAGAATAGAACTTAACGAACATTGCCCCAATATCTTTCACATGATGCATTGTCATTGAAGATATAATGCCATCAAATTTATCTGTGATATCTGTAGATTCTAAATCAATGGCCAATATATCAATTTCACAACTAAGACTGACTCGCTTCTTTTCAAGCTGATCATTCATCGATTTTGAAATGTCAATAGCAGTAATTTTTCGTACAGACGGCGCAATGCGCTCAAGTAGCAATCCGGTACCTGAGCCAAAATCCATTAAGTGCATTTGTCGATCAAGGCTTACATTTTTAATGACAGCATTGGCAATGTTTTCGACATTTGAAACTCTATTATCATCGCTATCGAAAATAACTGCTTTATGCTCGAAAAAATCTCTACTCATCTTTGCTTCCTACTTCGGTAAAACGTTGAGCTCAGCCGCGATGTTGGCTACTGGATTGTTGAGGTTATCTAGACTTGTTATCGCCAATGAAGAGCGAATATATTCGTGTGATATTGAATGTCTCAGAATGATTTCGAATGTCTATAAACTAATAACATCTTTTGAATCGTTTACAGGCTCGCATTAGCATGATGTCATTGCGTTTAAAGATAACTCGCTAGTCTTTTTACTAACGAGTTTACGTAATGACGCTATGGCGCAGCAAATCCTTTTGATGCCGCCAACAATCTTGGCCATGTTTTGAGTACTACATTGGTTCACAGCCCTACGTTCAAGCTCGTTTAGGTCTTCACCTTTTACTGAGCACTGCTTACCAAATACAAACATTTATCATGGCGTTGTCGGTTTAGGCTTTAATGGCATCAGCGACTAACTTCATAGTTGACTGAAGTGAACCTGTTGCACAGATAAATAAGCCATGATGACAGAATACGCCATCTGGGATCTGTGCCACTTTTGAAAACGCTTCATCACTCAAACCAGCCCATGATGTTGGAAAATCTTTACGGTTAGAGAATTCTCCAGGAGCTGATGGAACGGTGCGGGCGTACCATTTTTCACCATTTGGAAATATTGCATAAAGTATCGTTTCATTTCCATTGCTGTTAAACAGGTGTTCTATCCACTTACAATCTTCAGGCACAATGATATATGAACGTTTTTCATTGTGAGCCACGTTAAGAGCAAGTTCCACCCCTTCCCGACTATCAATCCAGTGCTTGGCTTGTGCGATGGCAGTCTGAAGCATTAAACGAGCGCGCACTACTTCGCCCTCAAAAACGTCGTCTGTTTTAGAGTGGTCCTGAGGGTTCATCATAGAAATTGACCCCGATAGTGAGATTTCGCGCACATCAGAAAAGTCTTCAATATGATGTGTTAATGTCACTCCATTATCAATTGCATCAAACTGTCTAATCAAACGTCGACTAATCCTATCGGCAATATCAGGACAGCCACAAATCTCAGTACCATAATGAGACCAAATAAGGCCGATAGATGACATTTTTAAACCATCATCGTATGTCGGACCGTTCTTAAAATGGTGGTCATATACCTTTTCATCGTGATTGTAGTAACCACCAACATCAACGAGGTAATCGCATTTTGCCCATACTTTGGGGTCACGTGAGCGATGTATTTCATACTCCGGATGCAACATCGACAACGCCGCAATGGCAAAAACATCATCGGCATGAAATGCCCCGCTGTGTGTTCCAAATATCTTCATCAAAATAATATATCCATTTACGTTATCACCAAAGCGCGCATTATTTATACGATACTTCAGTTAAGTGTTCGAAATTATAACGTTTCACTCATCAACAAGAAAACCCATTTCTGTAAAGAAAAAGTTTGTGCCGTATAGAAAGAGTAAAATCTATTTACGAAAAAATACTGCTTTGAACACAATCATTCATTCTGCTTCGTATACATCGCTTTTTTTATATCGGCTTTTACCAGATTGGCAGCAACAATCTAGCGTTGATACTATGGCTCCTTTGATGCAAGGGCATTTAAAAAGATAGTTTATTATCCATCAATCAAGCCCCGTTGTGGCGGTGTGCTATCTTCAGGTAAAAGCGACTTAGAAACCTACCATGCTAACATGCACATAAACAAAAATGACAAAGCCGCCTATCCTACAAAGGCAATAGAGTAAAAAGGAAATAGGTTCATTTGGCTATTTGGACTTGGAAACATAGCTAAATGTGAATAGCATAATAGTCATCCGCATTTCCCTTTGTTGACAAACCATCAAAAAAGTCAATTGTGTGAATTTTTTAGGGAGCTTATATAATACATGATCCGCGAATATTTACGTTTTATAAGCCACAGCTGGCCAATTCTCATTTTTGGCGTGATGACCGTTTTCATGGGCAACTTCGGTCAGTCGTTTTTCATTAGCTGGTTCGGAGACAGCTTTAAAGAAAGTCTTGGTCTATCAGCCACAAGCTATGGAACCGCCTACTCTATGGCAACACTTGCCAGTGGCCTACTTATCATGTGGATTGGTGGGAGTATTGACAAAGTCTCGTTAGAAAAGTTTATCCTATTCTGCACAATTGGACTTTCTCTGGCAGCGCTTACGCTCTGGCAGACCAATAACCTAACAACGCTTGTTGTCGGACTTTTTCTCCTGCGTTTTTTTGGTCAGGGACTTTTTCCACACACCGCCATAACCACAATGATGAAAAGGTTTTCTTTGAATCGTGGCAAAGGTGTAAGTGTAGCAACCACAGGGGTTCCCTTAGGTGAAATCATACTGCCTTCCATTGCAGTATTTTTTATTGCACAATTCGGGTGGCAACAAAGTTGGTTGATCATAGCAGTATCAGTCCCCTTACTTTATCTTCCTCTGGCACTTTTTCTTATTAAACGTGCGAGAAATCAAAAATATGCCGAACATGATCCAACTTTAGACTGTGAACCTTCTAAACCACTCAAAGAGGATGGATCGAGAAGAACATTACTTGCCGATTATCGTTTTTGGTTGGTACTACCCACAGTCCTTGCCGCACCATTCATCGTGACAGGAATATTTATTCATCAGGGATTTTTTCTTCCTCAGATGGGCTGGACACCCATGCTTTTTGCCAATTGCTTCGTCTTTTATGGGATTGCCCATTGGCTTTCATCAATGTATACGGGCGCATTGGTTGACAGATTCAGCGGGAGACAATTGTTAAAATATTACCCAATCCCAATGCTCATGGCTTTGTTGTTGGCCTCGCAACTAACAGGCAACTGGGTTGCTTACGCGCTACTTATTTTACTCGGCATCGCCATGGGCTCCGGTAGCCCAATCATTAATGCGCTTTGGGCTGAAGTCTATGGCACCAAGTATCTTGGGAGAATACGCGCACTCATGGTCTCTCTTGGTGTGATATCGACCTCGATTTCTCCGATTTTATTTGGTTATCTCATTGATAATGGGATCACAGGCTCTCAGCTTTTTTTCTGGCTCGCCGTGTACATATTACTGGCAATGTTTTTCGCTTTTTTTTCATACTCTCACGAGAAGAAACTGAAAATTTAATTATGTAACCAACAAATAGACACCAAAAACAGTAATCACAGCCCTACAATTGCCTAATGGAAACATGCTCTTTATGAAGAAAAAATGGCCACTACCTTAAAATTATTTTCACCCTAGTTCTATCTCGCGTTGTGCCACTTTGCGTATATGGACTCCACGAGTGTTAAACATAATGAATTAATGGCCATAGGGACTTATTCACTGCAAAATTCTATTAAGTGCGTGAACCATCCCACCTCGGATCAGCATTCCAATGTCAGTCCCTCCTGAGACATCATTTGTTGGATAGAGTCGCGTTGAAGCATGGCTTGCATGTGGCGGCGTAGGTTTGGCCAGTCTTGCGCTCGACTGCCATAGCGGCTGCTCCAGTAGGCCACCATAAACAAATGAAAGTCGGCGCCGCTTAGTCTGTCACCTAGAAGCCATGGGCCTTTATTGCCCAGATCATCGTTGAGGATGCTCCAGCAGCGGCTCAGGTCCTGGGTTGCTTTATCCACCACAGAGGGCAAATCGGTATCGCCAGTGACGTAGTGCTCCGGGTGGGCCCAGCGGTTAGCCGCTTCCTGCAAGGTGTTCGACATCCAAGTGAGGTATTGGTAATAATGCCCTCGTTGCGGCGAATGCAGTGCGGGGGCCAAACCGGCATTCGGGTGCTGGTCAAGCAGGTACATCAGAATCGCCGCCGATTCATAAATGATTTCGCCCCGGTGCTGTAATGTGGGCACCTTGCCGTTCGGGTTGATCGCCAGGTACTCCGGTGTACGTTGCATTCGTTTAGCCAAATCGATCTCGATCAACTCGTAGGCCACGCCCAACTCTTCCAGTACGGCGTGAGTGGCCATGTTGGCCCCACCGCGATCCCAATACAGTGTGTAAATAATATGTCTCCTGTTGTGCAACGAAATTAACCAACTATACCACTGGGAGGCGGTTTTTATACTTCACCTTGCCGTTGGCCACCGATAATCCTCTGCCTACATCGACAGTGACTGCATCTGAGAATAAAAAACGAAGACGCTTAATGCCCCGGGGCGCCTTAAAATAGCCTCTTTTGTTGGCCTTTACTTAACGACGCGCCAAAGCACCAATTGAGACAAGTATTGACGTCAAGCAATAGCCGATGGCTAGTGGGTTTAATGGAGGGCTGCATTCCCTTTTACCTAAAAAACATAAGCCACTAATTTTTATATTATTTTTTTATTATTTTTTGTCTAAAAAATTGACTTAATGTCGCTATGGTACAGCAGATCATTGCGATGCCAGCAACACTCTTAAGTCATCATTGTTGTGTCATTTCCATCTCAAATGTAATGGCTCTGACTTAAGCTAACCGTTACCCGTTTTTAAAATGGTGACCTTCAATTTAGCTTTTAGCTAAATTCTTATCAGCCCCAACCTATTTCCCATTAAGTAATGTTTCATTGCCGGTGAGCCGCGGCACATTTTCCCAAATGAATTCGATCTTTTTTTGTAGGTTTCGATCCATTTGTCTAGATAGGTTTCTTGCAACGCAGTTAATAATATGGCGGGAGATGCATTTAATTTGATGATTTAATCGCTTATTAAAAAGACGAGCAAACGGTAGGTCCATTCCATTATTGGTGCATATTCTTATGAGTTAAGGCTAACGAGTGCAATCCATACTCAAGGTAAATTGAGCGATACAATGCTTAAGCATAAGAGATCAGTGGTGGCATTGGACAAGCCAGAACATCGGCAAAAGCCCGTAATAATTCAACCTCAACCGGATCTATCTTTTGATCGCGCATGATGCAAACGGCACAGGCGTGCAATAACATCGGTTTGGCCATAGGAGTTAACTTTTCCAGTTTTTGTAGCGCTGTGTCCAGATCTGATAGCTTGACTGCATTTTCGTTAACTAATTTGAGCTCGCTCATTCCCAATGCTTCTACCGCGGTGATAAAAACGTCCTCTCTGACAACCTGTTCTTGCTGACCGGCATAGGTCAACACGGATAGCAGCAATGCAATTTCGGGCTTAAGTTGCTCGCTATCTACGCTAGCCAGTAGGCTGCGCGGATGTTTGAAGAAGTGAGCATCCAGATGAATGAACAGAATTTTACGTAAGGTCCACTCCTTTAAGACAAGTTTAAAATCCATGTCAATCAGAGCATCCATATTGACTCTGAAAATCTGGTACTGAGACAGTGATAACTGTTTGAGAGCTGGGATGGCAATATCAATTAATGGAAGCCGAGAGCCAGCCTCTAACCTATCTATTTCAGACAGCAGTTTACGGGTAAAAACGGCAACATTTGCGTCGGCATATTGGTGTAAATAAGCTAATTGTTTAAGCCGAATTTGCTGATCCTTATCCAATAGCAGGGCATAAACAACGGCCCGAGCCCCATAGGGTTCGCGAGCAGCATCCTTGATGACAGTGGGTAACTGCGCAATTAACGCCCGAACATAATCGACCGTTTCCCGCGTAGGATTGCCTATTTGACTAATACTATTGGCAAGATCAACTATGGACGCCCCGGCAGCAATTGTGCTCATTTTTTTCGCCAATTCTGGCTGAGCCTTGGATACTTTTCCATCGCCAGATTGCACACTTTGGTCTATTTCGAGCTTGTCGACAGTGGCAAATTTGCCATCCCAATGGGGATCAATGTGCAAGATACGCTTTGCCAGTGGTGGATGGGTAGCGGACAACGTTTGCATCAAACCTGAAACGCCTTGAGCAAAAAAAGCATGGCTGATTTCAGCTGCCCCGGGATCCTCTATCAAAGATCCAAACTCTAGCCCGCCGATGCGTTTCAATGCACCCGCAATGCCTTCTGGGTTACGGGTAAACTGAACCGCTGAGGCATCTGCTAGGTATTCTCTTTGTCGACTCACGGCCGCTTTTATTAAGCCGCCAAAAAAAGTCCCGGCAAAGCCGATGACAATGAGCCCAATCGCCAGTGCTAATATTCCTGCGGCCCCTTTACCATTGTCCCGTCCACGCCGAGAACGAGAAGTGGAATACAGTAAGTGGTAACCAATAATACCGAGGATCAGTATCCCGTTAAGAACACCGATCAAGCGGATATTTAGGCGCATATCACCGTTAAAAATATGGCTAAACTCATGAGCGATGACACCTTGAAGTTGATCGCGACTGAGGTGATCAATCGCTCCTTGAGTCACGCCAATAACGGCATCTTTGGGGGAGAAACCGGCGGCGAATGCATTGATACCGTTCTCGTCAGCCAACAAATATACCGGTGGTGCTGGCGTACCAGAAGCGATAGCCATTTCCTCTACCACATTTAATAATTTTCGTTGATTCAGAACCGTGGTATTTTGTGCGATTAATTGCCCTCCTAGCCCTTCGGCAACAACCTTGCCACCAGCCGACAAAGCCATGATTTTATAAAGACTGCCTCCCAAGACCACCAGAACGACTGCCGAACTGATAGTGGCAAAAGTGCGCCAATCCATTTGCTGCCAAAAAGACTGACCCGCTGACATTTGCTCGTTGTCGATAAAACCAAACGCCAACATAACCAGCAGATTAACCATCACGATCAGGATGATCACCGCCAAGCTAAACAGCAAAATCAGCTGAAAAGTGTTTTTACGTGCTCGGTCCTGGGATTCAAAAAAATTCATGTTGCATACCTAGGAAAATGACTAAAATGAGACTTTGGGTGCCGCCTGGATGGCCACAGTATCTTCAAACTCCAACAATGTTGCATCTTGCCCATGACCAAATCGCGCCGCAAAAAACACCGGAGGAAAAGTTTGTTTATAAGTATTATAAGCCATCACCTGATCGTTAAAGGCCTGCCTGGAAAAAGAGACCTTATTTTCCGTGGAGATAAGTTCCTCACTTAACTGCAGCATATTCTGATTGGCCTTAAGATCCGGATAGGCCTCCATCACCATGTTAAAGTTCATCATGGCCTCCCCCAGTTTACTTTCAGCGCCACTCAGTCCTTTTATGGCATCAGTGTTACTGGGATCGGCCGCCGCCTTTGACAACATATTCTGCGCCGTATTACGTGCCTCTACCACGGCTTCCAAGGTTTGCCGTTCATGTTTGATATAACCCTTGGCGGTCTCGACAAGATTAGGTATCAAGTCATATCGACGTTTTAATTGCACCTCGATCTGTGCGAAGGCATTTTTGTAGCGATTTTTCAGCGTAACCAGTTTATTAAATACCCCGGTCACATAAAAAAACACCAGTGCCACCAGAACCAGAATAACTATCAATGTGATTGACATATTTTTCACCTTTATCCAAATATTTACGCATCCTTTCGATGCTATTAGTGTTATGTACGCGTTGTAATAGAATTCATAAACACCAGGCTCATCTAAAAGCTTGTGCCAAATGGGCTATCACTAAAACCGAAATGAAAGACTCGAGTAACATTCAGACAATAGCCAAACCCATACATTAAGCACCTAATTACTAACATAAATCATCCAGTCTCAACAGTCGATAGGCATAGGCTGTCATTGTACAGCGACCTTTTCTAGCCTTGCTAGCCACTAACCCAAGCCATTCTTATAATCAATAACATAGCCTCTTTCAGCATTCATTACGATAGCCTTTAATTATACCAGTGCATAAATTAAGTACATTGCTCAGAAGAGTGAGCCCTAAGTAGTGAAAGGTATATGAAAATGAAGAAATTGGCTGATTTCAACAAGCAAAACATGCGTGATACCAATCAAGCTGAAAATGACTTGCAAGTAATTGCAAAGGTTAGGCTTTAACCACAATACCAACATTGGCGGTTTGCGGCATCTGACACCATTTTAGAAATATCTACAGTATTCGGTTTATGTGGGTAACGAACCGACAGCACCTTTGGGTAAATGACCAAAGCTGTTGGTAATGTTAAGTCCGTTCTTCGTAGGGATGTTGAGTCTGTCTTGAATGTGTTGGCTGCTTAAGCCAATCGAACCACTTTTTCTCCACGGATAATTCGGTCAGTACCTTCTACCAGCACACTCTAGTCTTTAACGCTGAAATAAGACCGTCCACGGGATAACTCACAACGTCGACTCACCGTGGCTTTGTTGGCAGCATCATAGTACCACTAGCTTAATGATGAATAAAACATACTGTAAATGCGTCCAAATATTCGGCCTTTCTGTAAAAAAAAATCGGCTCTTTGGCCATAATGAGAACGGCGCCTCTACGACTTAATCATCGATTGGAACTGGACTGATCCCAAAACCTTAACAAGCTGATCATTTATTACCTAAGCGAGGTGTCGTTCGCCGGACTGATACCTATGTCATACTCCAATATATATGTACTGACCTATAATTTCGAGTAAAAAACCTATTTTTCAATAATTTACATAGTTAACCCTGATAGAAAGACATTGAGAAAGTATGAGTTAACGTAACAGTAAGTATGAATGATTATCTCAAACTTCATACTTTAATTCATATTGTGTTAATCAGTATTATGGCTAACATTATTGCAACACTTTCATCTGTACCTATCTCAGGTAATCGATGTAAAAGTAATCTGTAATCTAATGTAATGGGGACATTAATATGAATGTAAATGGGAGGAATATGCTTTTTTTTGTAAAATATACAACCGCATTCCTCGTTTTACACTTCTCTTACAGCCTAACAACTACACAGGCCAACGAATCACTGACTCTGGCACTTTCAGGTGTTATTGAAGATAGGTGTGTAATAGCAATACCCACCAGCTCCACTTTCGATTTTAGCCAGCAGTTAGTCCACTCCACAACGATAGCAATTGACTGCAATCAAGCGATGTTGGTTGCCCTACGCTCAGAGAATGGTGGGCTTAAGCTAAGCCAAGCGGAGGCTGAAAATGATGTGGTTGCGGCCTATGATATTGAGCTAAAAATAGAATCTATTCAGTTTAGATTAACGGCTAATAGTATTGATATTCAACAAGAACGGCGATTTAGTGCTGGCGAGGATATTCCGTTTGCGACTTCAGCAAGCTTAGATATTACACTGCCTGAGGCACTGGTACATGCCGGAAAATACAGCGATACCCTGCATATTGAGGTTTATCCCAATTTTACTCAGCAGGGTATTTAATGAGATTTTCTCCCCAATGGAGAAAAGTTGCCGACCAGTTGGCAAGAACTGGTCGGCTAGTAAAAAACCAATCTGAAATATTACAAGGAGTTTTACCATGAGAAAGATTACTTTAGTTGCAGCATCTTTAACAGCACTTTTCGCAAGTACAGCAAATGCCGGTGATGTTCAGTTAGTCGGTTATGTGCCCGCGGTTTGTGAGGTTTCAGGTCTAAATACCCAATTAAGAGATTTTGGTAACGTCTCGGGATCTGCCAATGCAGCAAATATTGGATTAACTGTTGAATGTAATGATGCTGACGGTGCAACGATACAAATGATCAGTGCTGAAGGTGGCCTTGAGTCAGATGATGCAGAGGATCAATCGCTTCCATATACCGCCACTTTGGCAATTGGTGCTTATCCAGATTTAGTTCTTAATGCGCCAGGCGGTGTTGGAACTAATGGTGCCAACGTCGATGCTTCATATTCAGCTACTGGATTGCTCGGTGGCGCTGCTGGTGTATTGTCGTTTATGACACCTGGTGGGGCAACTTGGTCTGGTGGTTATTCAGATACCTTAACAGTACAAATTGATGCGGCAAACTAATTTAGGTTAAGTAAATAAAACATGAGGGAGTATTACTCTCTCATGTTTCATTATCTTTTTGGGAAGTGACAGATGATAAAAAATAATAAAAAAATATCATGCCTATTAGCGCTGGCATGCCTTATTGGTGCCCTTGGTGTAACTAAGGTATATGCCTATAAAGTTCAGCCTATGGTGGCCGAAATGGAGCCTGTTGGCAGAAATGCCCAATTAACCTTGCGGGTTGAAAATAACGACAGCGAACCACTTACACTTGAAATGGTACCGCTTAAGGTGCTAATTAACAGTTCAGGCAATATTGAATATATTCCAGCTGATGATGATTTATTAATTATTCCGGTTACAACAGTATTGCAAGCTGGGCGTTCACAAGCTGTGATGGTGCGTTATTTAGGCGAACCTGATATTTCCCAGTCGCAAGCGTACAGCATAGGTTTTCGACAATTGCCCGTTACCGTGTCAGGGCAGAGTGCCACAAAATTGAGTCTAGCGGTCAATTTTAATACTTTGGTCAATGTAGTGCCGGCCAATGCTAAAGCCATTCTGGCCGTCGAAAATATCAGTTTTAAAGATAATAATTGGCAGGTAACGATTAATAATTCAGGTAACCGTTATGTGCGTCTTAGTAATACTCAATGGCGTGTCAGCGATGGTGTAAAGTCACTGCAGTTAACTAAAGAACAGCTTTCCGAATTAGTCTCCGGCAGTTTGATTTTACCGAACTCCTCTCGTACCTTAACCATGCAGCCAATTGAAACCTTGAGTATGGACAAACTTAATATTGAAATTGAAATGGTGAAATAGCGATTTTGATTTTATGGGATATCTATTATTGTAGTGGTGATGCTTAACGCTTGTTTAGACAATAGAATAACCTTAGCGTTACAGGGAGTTGTATGCACAGAAATTCACTAGGCTTGCATGCCGTGGTTGGTTGTTGCTTTATATTTACGCTTACACTGTCAATGGCAAAGGCTGTATATGGGATGGAAATATCTCCCATGGTTACCGCGCTTTCTATTGATAGCCGGCCTAATTATCAGCAAATTTTAATTAAAAATAATTCTAATGTTACATTGCCGGTTGAAATCGATGTTAATCGGATCCAGTTTAATCCGTTCGCCGTTGGTTCCAGTTATACCGTTGTACCTGAAACAACCCCTGATTTATTAGTATTCCCTCCCGCCATCGTGTTGGCCCCCGGGGCGGTGCAGTCGGTTCGCGTACAGTGGTTAGGACAAAAATCCCTGCCTGAGTCCCAAAGTTATTTTATTCGTTTTAGCCAACCTCAGTTGTCAGACGACAATACCAACAAGAGTGGGGTTAAGATCTTCGTCCATTTTAACGCGGCAGTACATGTGTCAGCCATTGGTATGAAGCCTCTGCTAGTGATAAAGCGCAATTCGATAACCCAGCAAGCTGCCAACGGCGAAAAGGAAAATCCCTCTCAAGATAAACAGGCAAAGGCCTCGGCTTTATTGCAATTCAGCATTGACAACCAAGGAGGAAAGTACGCCGATCTAAATGACTATCGCTTGATTATTACCCGGGTCGACGGTACCGAACTTACTATACAAGGGGAGGCGTTGGTCGCCGAGCAAACTAATACATTTTTCCCACCCAATTCGAAGCGCAATCTGTCTATTCACCTTGATAGGCCTTTATCCGTAGGATTTAGTTTAGCTCTAACCCCCATAGAGCGAGAACCCTAATGGCCAGGTTATGTAAACTATTGCTATTACTGAGCTTGTTGCCGCTTTCAGGTTTGGCGAACGAGGAGATAAAGTTAAACCCCACTGGGCGAGACATTCGTTTGCAGTGCCTATTGCGATTGCAAGATAGTGCGATTGGTGACGTCGAATTAATTATCACCGCAGATCAAAATATTGAACTCCCTGCAAAATCAACCTTGGCCTTACTTGCGGATACTATAGTGCCGGAAGTCCTCGAGGCATTAGCTGGGTACCAACATGATGATGTATTAAACCAAGCCGATTTTTCTCAGGTGGGGCTTAATTTGACTTTTGATATGTCGAGTTTAGAGCTGATCATGCAAGCTCCCATTGAGGCGCTTAAAGTAAGCGGTTTATCGTTTGCAGCTAAAAAAAATACCCGGCGTTATATCGACGCTTCAACGTTAAGCGGATATACCAACCTTTACTTATCGTCATCAAATACGGAAAATATAAGTGAAGAAAGTCAAGGTTTCACCGATTTCAACCATCTTATTGAGGCGGGGCTTAATTACCGCCATGCCTTATTAGAGTATGAAGCTGTCTATAATAAATTAGATGGTAAGTCAGGGGTGTATTCTCGCCAAGGTACTCGGCTTAATATTGACTTCCCCAACCAAGGTACTCGTATGGTGTTGGGGGATTTTTATAGCCGTCCCAGCGGTTTTCAAAATGGGGTCGATTTTCTTGGATTCGGAGTTTCTCGTGACTTTTCGCTTATTCCAACCCGTAATGTGAGGCCAACCGCTGCACGTCAATTTACCTTAGAGCGTACTTCCGAAGTCGATGTCCTGATTGATGGCGTGGTGGTCAAAAGACTAAGTTTAGGGGCGGGCTCCTATAATCTCGAGGATATTCCATTAGCAGAGGGGGTAAGTGATGTCGAGTTGCTGATAACCGATCGCAATGGTCGCCAAGAGCGAATTAACTTTAGTATCGCTACGGGTATGGACTTATTAAAACCCGGTGAATTTGAATATGCATTTAGCTCGGGAGTGAGTAGCGAATTAGTTGCAGATAAACTCAAATATGATAACGATGCATTTATTGTCGGTGGTATGTTTGAGTATGGCGTGTCGCCATCTCTGACCCTCGGCGTTAACCTGCAGGCGGCACAAGAGTTATATCAGCTAGGGCAGCGCAGTTTATTTGCTACGCCATTAGGTATTTTTGATTTAAATGTCGCTTATAGCCATCAAGATGTTGTCGGTGAAGGCGTGGCTGCCAGCCTAGGTTTCGATGTTGATTTTGCTGATGATCCTAATAACACTCAGCTCAGTTTCTTTCATGAGTATTTTTCGCAGTCATTTAGTCGAGTTGATGATTTCTTTTCGCAACAAAATATTTCTGCAATTAATCCAATAAACTTAATGCCTACGCTCAATATTAACAGGAACTTCTTTACCGGGCGTTATAGTCAATCGATCACCCAGGCTTTGCGTGTCAGTCTGACCGTTAACTATGTTGATTCATATCAGGAACAAGGTGACTATTGGACAATCAGCCCTGCACTCTCCGGCGATTTATTTGATACTCCTGCCAGTTGGAGTATTAGATTAACCCACAAAGATCGCCAGGATGATGCTAATGAATTTAATGCATTATTTACCTTAAGTTGGCCATTTGGGGGATATTCTCGCGTAATCAGCAGCTATAGTAGTGATATGGAAGATTTGCAAACTGAATATAGTTACCTTAAAGGCATAGGTAAAACGGGTGGCGTCAATATGTTTATTGGTGGTCAGCGCACGAGTGATACCGATGCCAACCTTGAAGCCGGTATAGATTACTCTGCAAATCGATATAATCTTAACCTACAGCATACTAGTCGCGTTAATGATTTAAGTAATAATGAGAGCAGCCATTTCAGCCGCGCAGAACTGGCTTCAGCATTGGTATTTTCTGGTGCAAACGTTGCGATTAGTCGTCCGGTTGGCGATAGCTTTGCCATTATACAACCCTACTCTAATCTGGCTAATAATCGCATTGATGTAGATATTTCAGATGAAGGTTCAAGGGTTTATACCGATGGGTTAGGCGCCATGGTTGTGCCAGATCTACCGGCTTATAGTGAGCAACTTATTTCCTATGAGGTGACTGATTTACCCCCTGGCTACGATTTAGGTGATGGGGTATTTGCGCTTAACCCAGGTTATAAACAAGGTTATTCGCTTAAGGTAGGGTCTGATGCCATTATCACAGCTATGGGCTCCTTATTTGATAAACAAACCGGTGAGCCTATTAGTTTATTAGCCGGACAAGCAATATCGCAAACGGATGAAAATTTTGAGGCTTTAGATTTTTTCACTAACCGCAGCGGTCGCTTTGCCATTAGTGGCCTTAAGCCTGGTAGTTACTTACTTAAGTTAAATAGCAAAAACGTACGAACATATCAGCTAGTCATAAGCGATGATAGCAAGGCTTTATTACGCTTAGGTAATCTTTATGTTGATTAACGCAGGGTGTATAGAGCACCAATATATCTGGAGTCCATATGACACTAACTAACCTTATCGAAGTGATCATGCCAAGGCTGAAACTGGCTTGCTGCGTGACGGCCATGTTTCTTGCTTCCTGTATTTATTCTGCTAGTGCTTTTGCGGCTTGTGAAGCAAGGGTACAAAGTGTCAGTTTAATGAGTTCAGGCGCACAAAATCAATATGATGTCTTTACCACAAGTCCATTTGGGTTAATGCAATACTACGAGGTGAAAGTGAGTTTTAGTGATCCTAACGAAGATTGTGCCTTAAGTTTAATGATTTCGACTATCGAGCAAGGCTATCAACTCTCGGGGCAAAGCGGAAATTCATTGACATTTTCCCCCTATCTTCAAACGTCAGGCAGTTTTATTCAAAATAGACACTGGTTTGCCGAGGTATCACCACAACAGTCCATTTTTCGATTTCAATTACGTTTCCCTGCGCAGCAATTTGGTTCAGAAGGAGACTATACCAATCAATTACTCGTGCAGCTTATTCCAAATCCTGAACAGTCTACAACTGTATTAGATGAACGTAATCAATTGATCTCTGCACGCATTCCTCCTGTTGCAAGCATCAGTTTCTATGGATTATCGCAACGACTTTATCCATTAGACCTTGGTCGCCTGACAACAGGAAAAAGGCTGAATATCGATCCTAATTTATTTATTCGAAGTACTGCTGGCTATGAAATTAGTTTCCGTTCAGATAATCAAGGTAAGCTTAGGCATCAAAGTAAACAAGAGCGTTGGGATATCGATTACATATTTAGTGTGGCTGACAGTGTCATTGATTTTACGGTAACGGGCAATCAGCTGGTTGTTAATGCGCCACAGAACCATAATGGGCAGAGGATACCTATGACTATCCAAATTGGTGAAACAGAAAATCGACCAGGGGGAATCTATGAAGATGAAATTCATATTGATATCAGTGCATCTGGTCTGGGAAGTTTTTAGTTTTGGTCGCTGTTAATGTTAGTTTAACCTAGTTTTTTATTTAAAATAAAAAATGCGACCATGATCAGTAAAAAGATCCCAGCTTAACACTTCAGTGAGGTTATTTATTGTCGTATCTTTGCAATTGTTTAAATGCAGATGGGTTATCCTTTGCCCAATTCGCTGCCTGGGTACGATTTTTAACTTCCGTTTTCTTAAATACTTTATAAAGATGTGATTTGACCGTGTGCTCACTCACAAATAGTGCATTGGCAATATCAATGTTGGATTTACATTCAGTCACTAATCTAAGTACATCGCACTCACGGCGAGTGAGGGAGACCATAGGTTGTTCAGGATGTATATCTTCTTTTCGGTAGTGTTGCAGTAACTGGCACATCATAGTTCTTGGTAACCAATATTCACCGGCGAGAATTTTTCGCATCCCCTGTAGCAATAAAACCAGTGAAGATGATTGTGGAAAAATACCGCAACAATTTGGCCAATCGAGTAAGTCTTGTTTATCGAATTTTTTAGAAGTATTGAGTAAAACGATATGCACTTGAGAAAGATTCGTATCAAACTGGATTTGCCAACAACGATCGTCAATATTGGGTAGGTTAGCCACATCAACAAGTAATAATGGATTTAATGCTCTATCGAGGTTCTCCAGTTCCATTTCATTACTAATAAATCGGGTCTCACAATCTAGACTCGTCTTTAAAAGATCAGCAAAGGCTCTACTCTGAATGGTCAACTTCGTGACTAAAACCAATGTAAGTTTAAGCATAATGAATAATTTCCTTATAACACAGTTGTGGTGCACACATCGCAGTATTTTACTGTTAGCACATACACTGGACTTTAAGCATTTAAATATTCCAGAACTGACCACAAACCATTGTTTATATTATTATTTAACACTCAACCTCGACAGATATTTGCCGTGATAAATGTTATCCCTCCATAAACCTTCTGTTGATTAATTTCCTAGTAGCGATTTAATAGCCACTCAAACCAAGATTGCATTACTTTGGCCATTTATAGCTGGGATAATTGCATTTTAAACCGCCGCTGAGCGACACGGTCGATATCACGCTTTATCGGCAAACTCAGCAGGCTCTCCCAGATCAACCCCTCGACTAAAAGTGGCTGACGCGTAACAACTTTTTTCGGTATCCTATCACTTTTAAATTCATTGAATAACAGTTCAATTTGCCAGCGACTAGGGTAAAGCTTGATCACTTCTTGGCGACTAAACTTATTGTGCGGAAGTTAGTCATCCACCATAGATAACACTTTTATTTCTTAAGCAAAAATAATTCCATGCGACGTTGGTATCATCGCCAGTTAACATCAATCTCCGGACGCTGTGTTAGCGTTCCACAGCGTGGGTATATTCA
Source organism: Shewanella sp. CAL98-MNA-CIBAN-0140 (assembly GCF_040309905.1). Taxonomy (NCBI): domain Bacteria; kingdom Pseudomonadati; phylum Pseudomonadota; class Gammaproteobacteria; order Alteromonadales; family Shewanellaceae; genus Shewanella; species Shewanella sp. CAL98-MNA-CIBAN-0140. The sequence goes on along the minus strand of NZ_JBEOPI010000012.1, from coordinate 33,954 downwards.
ACCGATTATCATCAATAAATTGTCTTGGCTGTTGTCTTGCAATGATAATTCCCATGACTATTGTGCTTGTAATTAGTTTCACCCCCGCTAAATCTACTTATTCCAATAGTTTTTTATCCTAGCGCTAGAGATCGTGTCTATGTACGCTAGCAAAAAAATGACACGTTTCTAGAAAAGAATAGCACATTCCCTAAGATTGAGCCTTTTTAGTAAATCATCCTTAGAATCCAATAAAAACCATCGCACTTTGTATGAGACTTGCCAGCACTTAACATGTTAAATGAAAATGAGGAATATCATCACCTCACATTATCGAGCAACTCTACTCCTTGCTGACCAAGCTTAACAAATTAGCCAAGCTATTACTTTAATCAATAACATAGCCTCTTTCAGCATTTATTGCGATACATTTTAGGACTATTCAGGTACTCAATTGGGGGGCTTTTTCAATAGAGTGAGCTCTAGATAATTAACATTACATAATGAATTCTGAGCAATGTTTCAGGTTTACATCAGAAAAGCGGCCTGCTTACTCACGGTTATTACCATAAGGAGTCTCGTCTAGCTCACTATCATGTGTCTTGGTCTAGCCATGATTCATTACCGCCAAGCAAGTAAGGGTGACCAAAGACTAGGCGGCCAGTGATCAGGTCTTTATTAGACTCTTGAGAGGACACTACCTTGAACGTGTCATTTTGACACGTGGGTGTTATTAAGACACCTTTTAGAGTTGTTAATATGACAACGACTAAACTTTAATTTAAATAATTACCCAATTAATCAGTTACTTAACTAGTTGGCATGCAGTCTGCATTAAAATATTTAACTTTATGAATTTGTAACTTTTCAATTTAATACAGGTGTAAATATGACAATTCACATTAAAAGTAATATCGACTGGGTTGGCCAACGTGATTGGGAAATATTGGATTTTCATGGCACTGAATATAAAACAACCAAAGGGACGAGTTATAACAGTTACCTTATCCGTGAGCAAAAAAATGTCTTAATCGATACCGTTGATCATCGCTTCAGCCTGCAGTTTATTCAAAATCTTGAGATGGAAATTGACCTAGATAAGATTGATTACATTGTTATTAATCATGCTGAAGAAGATCATTCAGGCGCGTTAGCGGCTCTGATGGCTAAAATCCCTAATACCCCGATTTACTGTACCGAAAATGCTATCGATTCCATTACTGGCTTACATCATCATCCAGAGTGGCATTTCAATATTGTCAAAACCGGCGACACGCTAGATATCGGTAACGGCAAGCAGTTGGTGTTTATTGAAACGCCTATGCTGCATTGGCCAGACAGTATGATGACCTATCTAACCGAGGATGCCGTATTGTTTAGTAACGATGCATTCGGTCAACATTACTGCGATGAGCATCTGTTTAACGATGAGGTTGATCAGATTGAATTGATGGACCAATGTTTACGTTATTACTCCAATATTTTAACTCCGTTTAGCTCACTGGTTACCGCTAAAATTAACGAGGTGCTGAGCTTTAATCTGCCAGTTGATATTATTGCCACCGCCCATGGCGTAGTGTGGCGCGATGACCCTACCCAGATTATTCATCAATATCTGCAATGGGCAGATAATTATCAGGAAGACAGGATCACTATTTTTTATGATTCAATGTCTAATAATACCCGCATGATGGCTGATGCCATTGCTCAGGGGATCCACGATGTTGATCCTGGGGTGTCAGTTAAAGTCTTTAATGTGGCCCGCCATGATAAAAATGACATCTTAGCCAATGTGTTCCGCTCTAAAGGCATATTAGTGGGTTCATCTACCATGAATAATGTGATGATGCCGAAAGTCGCTGGGATGCTAGAAGAGATCACCGGCCTGCGTTTTAAAGATAAAAAAGCCGGTGCCTTTGGCAGCTACGGTTGGAACGGCGGTGCGGTCGATCGTATTCACACCCGTCTTACCGATGCCGGATTTGATACGATTGTGGGCCTAAAAGCAAAATGGCGACCTGATGGTAAAGCCATGCGCGAATGCCGCGACCATGGGCGACAGATTGCCAAAAACTGGGCATGGCATGATCTTAGTAATGTTAAATCCATTTCACCAGCATCCCTAGCCAAAAACAATCAAGCCACTGCCACCGCTAAGCCAGCAACTAAGTCTCGGGAAAGTAAACCTGAATGCGGGGCTGCTTCGGCAATTGATGATTCACAAAATATGTTATGCACTGTGTGTAACTGGGTTTATGAGCCAGTATTGGGCGAACCTAATCAAGATGTTGAACCAGGAACACCGTGGAGCGAAGTACCAGATGTCTTTCTCTGTCCAGATTGCGGCCTTGGCAAAGAGGTATTTATCCCTATTGAAGCAAGGAAAGTATCATGAGTGCACCCATCATCATTATTGGTAGCGGCTTTGGCTCATATCAGTTAATCAAAACCATTAGGCGCACAGATCAGCACATACCTATAACTGTTTTTACCCTCGATGAGGGCCACGATTATAATAAGCCTGATTTGAGCCATGTATTTAGTAATCAACAAAGCAGTGCGGATTTAATTCGCCTCAGTGCGCAGGAATTTGCCTCTGAGAATAATATTACTCTGCATGCTTTTACTCAGGTTGACTGCATTGATAGCGATCAACAGGCGGTATTTGTTAAAGGTGTCGCCTACCCTTACACAAAATTGGTGCTGGCAACGGGGGCAAAAACATTTGTTCCACCGATGCTTGGTAATGCAACCGACAAGGTGATCACCTTAAATAGTTTGCGCGAGTTTGAAACTGCGCAGCTGCAGCTACAGAATGCGCAGCGGATTTTAGTGATTGGCGCCGGCATTATCGGTACTGAAATAGCAATGGATCTTAACCGTTGCGGTAAAAGCGTAGTAGTTGTAGATCCAAGCAACGGCCTTATGGCAACGATGCTGCCAGATATAGTCGCCAGTGTATTACAAAAGAAGATGACCGAAACAGGTGTTGAATTTGAGTTTGGCCGCACCATTAGCTCCTTAAACCAAACCGGATCAGGAATTTGTGCCACACTCAGCTCGGGTAAAACACATATTGTTGATTGTGTCATTTCAGCGGCGGGGTTAAAGGCTAATGTGGGTTTAGCTCAAAAGTCGGGATTCAAGGTCAACAACGGCTTGGTGGTTAATCAGCAGCTGCAAACCTCAGTTAATAATGTGTATGCCTTGGGAGACTGCGCCGAGATAAACGGCAAGGTGATGTCCTACCTGCAGCCGATTATGTTAAGCGCCAATGCGTTAGCGAAAACCTTATTAGGCCAACCGACAGATTTGAAACTGCCTGCTATGCTGGTCAAAGTTAAAACGCCGCAAATGCCTATCCAATTAGGCGGTAATACCGTCATAGATGTTGCATCCTGGCAGGTTGATATTGATGCTTTAGGTTGCTCAGTAAAAGCGTATAACGAGCAAAAAGAGATCATCGGCTTTGTGGTAACAGAAGGACACATGAAAAACACCTTTCCACTGCTGAGAGCCTTGCCAGCTAATCTTTAGTATTTAGTATTTAGTATTTAGTATTTAAACCAGTAGGCTCAACTAAGCCTGCTAATGTATCAATTTAGGAGAGAATGATGTCTCATCAACGTATTCCAGCAAACTGGACCATTCAACGCTCTACCCCATTTTTCACCACTAAAAATGTGCCTGATGCGCTACTTAACCACCACAATACCGCTGAAGGTGTCTTCGGCCAATTATGTGTGATGGAAGGTGTAGTCACGTATTTTGGTTTTGCAGACAGCGAAGCGACTGAGCCAGAAGTGAAAGTAGTGATTAATGCTGGCCAGTTTGCCACCAGCCCGCCAGAGTACTGGCACCGCATTGAATTAAGCCCTGATGCACAATTCAATATTAATTTTTGGTCCGATAAGGATAAAACTGGTCAAGCTATGTTTAATAAGAAGTAATAAGATAAATTACCCCGCGACTTCGCTTCGCTCTGATCACGGGGTTTTCTCTACAGATTAGATAAAGCAGTGACACAACACTTTTTTACTCGAAAAACGACTTAAAGATAAGATTCAGATGTACCAAAATGAAGAGAATAGCAGGGAGAGCATAATGTAATATTATGCTCTTACCGTGATAACGTGAGCAAAAAATGACACACCATGGGTAAACTTTGTAGGCGTTCCCTATTGAGATTTAAACGTGAACGATTTAAAACGCTGTGTTTTCTACATTCGAATTTTTAATTTTACTTAATTTTTATTAATACGTTAATAATTTAACCATAGTGAGCACTGTTCGCAAAAAAACCAAAAAACCAAAAAACCAAAATCACCATAAGCTATGTGGTTTAACTTTCGCCTAATCTAAACTGTGCCAACAAAGGATGATGATCCGATGTTTGGGTGGTGATCACCCTTGCAGACTCTAACGTCAGTCCCCGGAAATAAAGGTGGTCAATGGGGTAGCCCATCACAGTTGTTCGGGTGTCTTCTGCTGGTGTTACCTCTTTCAACCCTAATGCCTTTGTCGTCTGAGCTAGCATGGACAATCTAGCGGAGCGCCATGTATTTAAATCACCACCGAAAATGATTGGGCCTTTGTGGGCTCTCAATGCCGGTAACAGCTGCTGTAACTGCTCAGTGTAACTATCTAGAGCGTATTCAAAGTTAATACTGTGTAGATTTGCCACTAGCAAGGTTTCACCATTGGACAAGGGGAAGTAACTTAACAGACTCGACTTGGGAAATTGAATTAGGGGTTCGGCCGTCAAATATCCACAACTTTGACTCGCTGCAACTTCAGACATATTCATTACACCAAGCGGTATATCACCTTGACGAAAGGCTTGTACCATCGCCAATTGCTGCTGGTTTTGTTGGCGCCACTGTTGAAAATTGTCAGATAACTTAACCTCTTGCAGCAACAATAATTGATTCTGCTTGGCCAGTTGGCTTAACAGCGTTTGCCAGCCTGCATTTTGCTGTTTATAGATATTCCAGCTCGCGACAGCCAGTTGACCATCCATATCCAAATTGGCTTTAGGTATGGCATCAACACATTGAGCAGCAAACGACTCTTGCTCACTATTAATCACCTGAGGTTTAGTCGCAAACTGAATAAACAATGGCACAACCACTACTGTCGTCATTATTAATATGACGATAACAAGACTCCCCCATCGAGCAAGCCCTAGCAGCTTGTGCTTTGGTTGCAATCTTGGTATTGATGTTGGCTTTGAGCGAAAAATGCCGATTGACGATACCTCTATTCATTTTACGGGTGATGTTTGAACGTTATGCTTGAGCTTGGTTAACACCCGTTTGATTAAGACTAGCACCTTTATAATAAAACAAACTGTTTGATATACCCAGCCGTACAGATGGCAGGTGGTAGATGGTAGATGGTAGATCAAATAGTTTGAAACCTGATATGATAAATATATCTTTTTCTGCATGATTGATCCACTGGCTTGCTATGGTTGAGCTTTACAAAGTATTAACGTTAATCAGCGTGTTAGCCTATTGGCTGATCATTGCCGGGATCACCACTCGTATTGTCTATAAACGGCGCTCTGTGGGCGTATCCTTAGCTTGGATGATGCTAATCTATGTGGTCCCCATCATAGGCATTGTGCTTTATTTTCTCGTTGGCGAGCTGAACCTTGGTAAGAAGCGCGCAGCCAGAGCCAAAGAAATGTATATCCCCTATCGGAAATGGCTTAGCCGGCTTTTCACTACCCAGCAATATCGTCCGCAAAATTTAAATGATTACACCATTACCATAAGCCAATTATGCGAAAAACGCCTCGGGATCCCGACATTATCCAATAATCAACTCACGCTTAAATCATCACCCGACACAATTTTAACTACCCTGATCCAAGATATCCAACAAGCACAGACGTCGGTTCATGTAGAGTTCTATATTTGGCATCCCGGCGGACTTGCTGACCAAGTTGCCCAAGTCCTTATCCAAGCCGCTCAACGTGATGTGGCAGTAAAAATCTTATTAGATGCAGCAGGAAGCCGAACATTTTTTAACAGCAAGTGGCCAAAATTGATGCGCGATGCAGGCATAATTATTATTTCGGCGCTATCCGTTTCTCTTGTACGTATGTTATTCCGCCGGCTCGACATCCGACTTCACCGTAAAATAGTCGTGATAGACAACCAAATCGGTTATACCGGTTCAATGAATCTCATTGATCCCAAGTTTTTTAATCAAAGTGCCGGAGTGGGTGAGTGGATAGATGTTATGGTCAGGATCACCGGCTCCAATGTGCCAGTGCTTAATTGTATTTTCGCGTGGGATTGGGAAACCGAAACCGACCAAAGAATGTTACCTGAGCCTCCAAAATGTTATCCCCATGAAGATAAAGCATCCGACATGGTTCAAGTCATCCCTTCTGGACCTGGCATGCCTGAGGACATGATCCAGCAGGTTTTATTGCTGAGTATCTATCAAGCGAAACACAGCATCACCATCACCAGCCCTTATTTTGTGCCCAGTGAAAACCTACTCTTTGCGTTGACTGCTGCATCCTTGCGTGGTGTGCAGGTTAATTTAATCATACCCGACAAAAACGACTCACTGATGGTGGAATGGGCAAGCAGGCCTTTCTTTGGTGAATTACTTAATGCGGGCGTAAATATTCATCGTTTTGCTGGCGGCTTACTGCACACAAAATCAGTCGTAATTGATCTGCACCATAGTCTAATCGGTACTGTTAACCTTGATATGCGCAGCCTGTGGCTTAACTTCGAAGTCACTCTTTCTGTAGACAATGTAGAATTTACTCAGTCCCTCAGTCAAGTCCAACATCAATATATGGCTAACTCGATAAAAATGGATGCTCGTCAGTGGCGCAAAAGACCTTTGATCAAACGATTAGTGGAACAGTTTTTTTACTTATTCAGCCCACTGCTTTAACGATAAAACAAGCAATGCGGCTTACTCGAGGCCGCATAGCCAGTTCTAGCTTTCAACAATAGTAACTTAACAAATATCACCCGTATCAATCACAGGTTTAACGACTGCTGCACCGATAATGAGCAATATTAAAAAGGGCACTGCATGGCACAAAATCATCGGGTACTTGGCAACTAAAGCCCTTGTTGGGATGAAAAAGTAAGGGTCCACTTTACCTAATAACTTATAGGCAGGCATCAATATTGGCTTAAACCAAGTTTGAAAATAATAGCCACTAACAGCCACTATCTGTACTTCAATAAGTAATAACAATAAATCAAGCCCAACAGCATCAACAAGCACAGCTAAAGACACTAACTCTGGGTTAAGTAACAAGACACAGATAACCGATATTGTGAATATCTTCCAAATCCAATTTTTGATGTTCATAAATCTTCCATGATTAAGCAAATTAAAACTTAAAATGTAAAATGTAAAATGTAAAATGTAAAATGTAAAATGTAAATCAATACTTTAAATGCAAATCAATATTTTAAATGTAGTCTACCACCCCTAAAATTACCGGCTGACTCGCTAGCTAAACATAAGTGCAAATTATTGTATTGATTTAATTTTATGCTATTTGAATCGCTGATTAACAAGTTGCTACATTGCACTGAATACTATGTCACCATAATAAGATTCGGCTTGTTTGCCGCTATTATCGGTATCGGTCATAATCGCGATAATGTCTATGTATTTATACGCTTTCTGGTTCGCTTGCTCACTGCCTTTATCACCAAAAATATCAATCAAGTCTTGGTATACATTGCGTTTTTCTTGATACCACTGACCCTTTTGCGCTTCTTTTCCTCGAACAGACATCATTTTGACACTTGAGCCAGCAAACGCATTATCCCAAACCAAGTCTTTATCTTGATTACTCGACCAAACATAGTTTAATGATTTGGTTTTCCACACCATAAAACCACCATCGATAACCACGTAAATTCGAGCGACAAAGTCATCGCCTTTTTTACTGCGCTCATCTAACTGCAGCAGCGTTTTTTCGACTAACCAACTCCAGTTTAGGTAAGGCGTTGCAGTAAGATCAATTTGCTGTTCTAACACTAACCCTGATGCGGCATTATGACTGAGTGCTTTTAGCGCCAAGCGCCCTTTATATTCATCTATGGTGTAAATTGATTCACCTGAGAATTCTTTGGGTTCCCAGCTATCAATCCCCTTGTCACTCAATGAGGTCAGGTTAGTAGCAGCGGTCACATTCAAGCAAACGATTATGCTAAAAAGTAAAATAGTCCATCGAAGCATGTGGTCCTCCTATCACTACACTAAGTGGTATAACGCCGAACACTGATACATTTATCAGTGAGTTTGATCTAAGCCATAATGATAACTAAAGACGACCAAGTCACATTTATAATCAATAACATAGTCTCTTTCAGCATCCATTGCGATAGTCTTTGTTTATTCAGGCACATACATAGAGCTCATTTCTCAGTAAATTGAGCCCTAGATAATTAACCATGACCACTATGGCTGAAGTAAACCAACAAAAGAGGCCGATTTACTCATACACATATTCATATTCAGAACAATACTCATAAGGCGTGTTGTATCGGCTCACAATAGTGTTGTCATGGTTATGCTATAGCAGTTTGCGTTTTTGAGTACTTATACCCAAGCCACTTCAACATGCTCTTTTCAGCGCTCCCGAAGGATAACTGGACAAGACAGTGATTGAAGAGACTGTATCGCAAGAGCCTAGATCGCTACGCTGCTAGGACGCTGCGCGGCGAGATCCTATAAAATCTTAGCAGCGAAGCTGTCGCTAGCCCTGATATGACAAGCCAAGGGCCTAGGTGCCAGACCGCTCTATCCGTGAGCGCAGCGACCCTAGAACCTAGCAGACCGAAGGCTGCCCTATTCCTAGCACCTTGAACTCGGTCTCTTCTGGACATACACAACCCTGCATTTCGAGGTCGTTTGGGTATATGTTAGCTTGCTATAGCTTTTTAATAAGGCCAACAACAAATAACAAGATGACAGCACCCGCCGTTGCGGTAATAATTGAACCCAGTAGCCCTCCCATAGAAATGCCTAGTAAACTAAATACAACCCCCCCGACCACTGCCCCTACAATACCGACTACGATATTACCGAGTAGACCAAAGCCCATCCCTTTCATTAACGTCCCAGCCAACCAGCCGGCTAATGCGCCAATGGCTAACGTAATCAATAAGCCTGTTATATCCATAATTCACTCCTGTTAATAACCCATGTTGATATTTTTTTACAATCTAACACTTCCAACACAGAGGCAGCGTTACTGAGTCCCTGAGTTAACTTATTGACCACCTCTTTTACCTGAAGTCGCAGGCTATGGCGGCAACGTCAGTTTTGAAGGCTTATTCCTTGGCATAGGTGCTCCATCACACCATCAGCCGAATGGATAAATGACGTTTAAAAATTTATCCTCTATTGTCCAGCGATCAAATACTATGATCCACTCTCAGCTACGACCTTCACGCCCCCCTTATATTGGAAAAGCAAAGAGGAAGAATTTTTCTCGCTTTGTGTCATTTTTACGCTTAACCAAGTCACCCATTTTCATTTTATAAAAAAGCTTACTGAACAAGACCAAAGTGACACATTTCTATTGAGTATTGTAGATACCCCTCCATCATCGCATCAACTTTAGCAGTATCAATTAGCATTTAACAGTCCCCAAAAACTTGCTATGTGGCTGGTGATGAACAAAGTCATAGGATCATCAAGCCTGTTCCCCTGGTGGTTAATTGTTAGAGTATCAGAATAACTGGGGCAACAGCCTGGAATAGGCTTTTCTAGGGAGATATTTGATCAAAAAAACCAAGCTAAACAACTCTGATTACAAGCAGTGTCATGTCCCTGTGTCGATTATGTCTAATAATTCCAGTGAATAATTCAGTGTGCACTACACTTAGTTGACCTTTTAGCTAATCTTTGACCAAAAGTTAAAGTAAGTAAGTATAAGGGATAGCAATATGTCAGACACTTTTACGAAAGGTATGGCTCGAAATATATACTATGGCGGCAGTGTGTTTTTTCTACTATTGTTTGCCGGCCTCGCTATGCATACCACCAGAGAAATGCCCAAATCTGATCATCGAGAGAACCTCACCCAAGCCGTTGTAAACGGTAAAGCCGTATGGGAAGACAACAACTGTATTGGTTGCCATACACTCATTGGTGAAGGCGCTTATTATGCGCCAGAGTTGGGAAATGTTTTTTATCGCCGCGGTGGCGGTGATCTCGATGCATTTAAAGGCTTTATGCAAGGTTGGATGAAAATTCAACCTCTCGGTATCCCTGGACGTCGACAAATGCCTCAATTTAACTTAACGGAACAACAGGTTAACGATTTGGCAGAGTTCTTGAAATTCACCGCTGAAATAGATGTTAACAGCTGGCCACCGAACATTGAGGGTTAAGCAATGAGCACTTTAAAATTTCAATCTCAATCAGTTGCGACACCTTACTTTATATTTGCGCTTATTTTGTTTACCGGACAAATTCTATTTGGCTTGGTGATGGGCTTGCAATATGTCGTAGGAGATTTTCTCGCGGGGATCATTCCCTTTAACGTTGCTCGAATGGTGCATACTAACTTACTCATCGTTTGGCTATTATTTGGCTTTATGGGTGCCGCTTATTTCCTTGTTCCCGAAGAGTCTGAAACCGAATTGTATAGCCCTAAACTCGCTATCCTGCTTTTCTGGGTATTTGCAGTTGCTGCCACACTCACAGTGTTGGGTTATTTGTTGGTGCCCTATTCAAGATTGGCTGAGATCACGGGAAATGAGTATTTCCCGACGATGGGGCGGGAGTTCTTAGAGCAGCCCACAATTACTAAAATTGGCATTGTTATCGTCTGTCTCGGTTTTCTGTTCAATATCGGCATGACCATGTTGCGCGGCCGAAAAACGGTGATAAACATGGTACTGCTCACCGGGCTAATTGGTCTGGCTGTCTTTTTCCTGTTTTCTTTCTACAATCCGTCCAACATTGCTATGGATAAATTCTATTGGTGGTTTGTGGTCCACCTCTGGGTGGAAGGCGTGTGGGAATTAATTATGGGTGCGATCCTCGCCTTTATACTGATCAAGATCACTGGTGTTGACCGGGAAATTATTGAGAAATGGCTGTATGTAATTGTGGCGATGGCATTGATCTCCGGACTACTGGGAACTGGGCATCACTTTTTTTGGTTAGCCACCCCAGAATACTGGCAATGGGTGGGTTCGGTATTCTCCGCGTTAGAACCTTTACCTTTCTTTGCCATGGTGCTGTATGCATTCAACATGGTCAATAACCGCCGCCGAGAACATCCAAACAAAGCCGCCACGCTGTGGGCGTTAGGAACGGCAGTGATGGCATTTCTGGGCGCTGGTGTGTGGGGATTTTTACATACATTGGCACCGGTTAATTTCTACACTCACGGTACCCAAATCACTGCGGCACATGCCCATATGGCGTTTTACGGTGCCTATGCAATGATAGTACTCACCATTATTTCCTATGCTATGCCGAAGTTACGCGGTATCGGCGAAGCATCGAGTAAAAAAGCGCAAGTACTTGAAATGTGGGGATTCTGGCTAATGACGGTTGCCATGGTCTTCATTACGCTGTTCTTAACTGGAGCTGGGGTATTGCAGGTCTGGTTACAACGTCTACCTGAAGGCGGCGAAGCACTCAGCTTTATGGAAACCCAAGATAAATTATCAATTTTCTATTGGGCACGAGAAGCGACGGGGGTCATATTTTTGATCGGCTTAATAACCTATATGTGTAACTTTATTGTCGATAGAAAGGTCGCTAAATAGCGAACTGAACAATGGACTGCTTTAATCGAATAGAGTTATCGCGGAGTCGTTATTGCCGCTAGTTCCCCCCTATTTTTATCACCATGGAGGCACATAAACTAAAATGGAAGAATGGGTGGGAAGTATTTGGCATAAGTTCATTGTGCAAAAGAGCAACACTGAATTTGATCATGCCCGAGTTCAATTTGATGATATCAAGAAATCCGTTGGGGTGATTTTTCGCGCACTAGGAGGCTCACCGACAAAACGCGTCGAAGCCGCAGTGCCGCGTGATTATTATGCTCATAGAAATTTTATCGATAAAATTTCTGGCGCCAAACAACAAGTCAGCCTTGCTTGGCAAGACGAAACCAGCCTTCGTCTGCCGCAATCCATCGCTATTTTTGATACACCACAACTCAATAAAGAACTCTACCTCTGGCTTGCTGCCCTTGCCCCGCATTACCCAGAGCAGTTCACCCACTGGGCCAGAGACAATCAAGCTGTCGTAGCCAAAGTACTCAATAAATGCCCCGCTCTAAGGCCTCGTTATCAACGACTGGTGACAGCAATACTCAAGCAACGAGTTCCTGTTGAAGCATTGCCTAAATCCTTACAACCGCTCGAACGGGCAGTGATCCAAGCAATAACCCACCCTGGATCTATTATTGAATTTCCGGTTGCACACTATGCACCTCAAGCCATTTATATCTGGTTTTACCCCAATGAGAACGTCAAAGATAACCCCTTTAGCGCGGCAGATATTGATTGCCAAGAAGAGCAAGGTTCATCCGCGGCAACTAAGCAGCAAAGCGTACAGGCTAGAAAAAAATCACAGCGAATAGAAGAAGATGACACCAAAGACAGTCTGATGGTTTTTCGCTTAGAAAACTTGTTCTCGTGGAGCGAGTTTTCTAGGGTGAATCGCGCAGAGGACGACACCGAAGACGATGATGCCCAAAGAGTGGCTGAAGACCTTGATATTATTACGGTGGCAAAGGGCTCAAAGCAAAAAACCGCCAAGCTTAAAATAGATCTCGACTTACCTTCTGCAATTGAGGATGACTTGCCCTTAGGGAAAGGCATTACGCTGCCAGAGTGGAATTACAAATCGAATCAACTGGTGGCTGAGCGTTGTCTATTACAACCTATGTTGCCCCGCGACAGTAAGCCGCAGCCATTGCCGCGGTCATTAGACTCAGCTGCCAAAAAGATCCGCCAACAATTCCAGCAACTGCAAAGTATTAAAAACTGGCAAAAATCTCAGCCGAGCGGAGATGAAATTGATTTAACCGCTTGGTTGGATTTCCATATTGAAAGTCAGACCTCTATGGCGCAAGAAACTGGACTCTACGTTAGGTTTCAGAACTGCCAGCGTGACATAAGCTGCTTGTTACTCTCGGATCTGTCTATGTCGACAGATGCCTACATCAATAACCAACTTAGGGTCATTGATGTCATCAAGGACAGCATGCTGCTATTCAGTGAAGCTTTGGCGGCTGTGGGCGATCCATTTGCGCTGTATGGTTTCTCATCGGTAAAGCGCCATCACGTTAGGTTTACACTATTAAAGAACTTTGCCGAACCCTACAATGATCATATACGTGGCAGGATCCTAAGTTTGCGGCCAGGCTTTTATACCCGAATGGGTGCCGCCATCCGCCAAGCGAGCAATATTTTGGCGGAACAAACACACCACCGAAAGTTGCTGCTTATTTTGACTGATGGCAAGCCGAATGATATCGATAATTACGAAGGTCGATATGGCATTGAAGATACCAAGCAAGCGATTATCGCTGCCCGCCGCCTTGGACTCATTCCATTTTGTATCACCATAGATCAAAAGGCTGACCAATACCTGCCTTATATTTTTGGCCATAATGGCTTCAGCGTTATCTTTGACCCAAGCCAGTTACCGACAAAATTGCCACACTTATATCATCAGCTCACCCAATCTTCTTACTAGACTTTATTAAGCAAAGGAGACCTAAATGATTGAAAAAGTTCCCTGTTTGTATTGCCAGACTGAAAATACACTTGATAGTAAAACGGCGAGGTATTTGACCGACCCCGTTCCTGTCTGTTGCCACTGTGGTATGGCTTTACCAAAAGCGCACCCTAGTAGCCGTGTCTATAAAACCAGAGTTTTTTTATGGGCCTTTGTATTCATTGCGTTATTTTGCTTACTGATGATCATTTATTTACCCAGATAACCGCAGGCAGGTATGTAAACATGAAACTAAATAAATACGATCAAAAACAAATAAAACAAGCGTCTGCAATCGCCTTGTGGTCTCTGCTCAATCTCACCTTTTTACCCCTGCTATCGTTTATCGTGCTGCTTAGCAAAATCAATCAATTTGCTTCCGACTCGTTTTCCGCTTATCACCTCAATTTTGCCATCAAGCTTAATTTAGCCGCTGCAACGGCATTAATACTGGTAAGTGCACTGATGATTTTATTTGGAGGCTTCAATTCGGGCATGACTTGGGTATTTGTGATTACCTATTTTATCTCTGTGCATGCCTTCTTTATTTTGATTGCGGTATGGATGTTAGTGCGGGCGTGGGCGGGTAATAAAATGGGCTACAAACAAGTTTAGTTGTTCATGTTATGGCGAAAAGACATCAATAAGTAATGCAAATATTATTAAATAACTTATTAAAAACTCATTAATCATATGGTTAATTATATTAATATGAGATTCAAGAGTGAACCACTGGGCACTCAAAATAAATAGTAAATCAATCCAATACCTATCGGGAGCAAGGTAACATAAGCCCGTAATAAGTTGCGCCACAATGCTGGCGCCGGTTTCAATTCCATATAGACATCAACAATCAGTAGTCCCTTTATCAAGGTCACCAGCAGAATGCTAGCTAACACAATATCTTCTACACCTTGCAACCAGGCATTACTTGCGCCCAGCGCAACACTGCCCACATAAGCAGAAGCGGCAGTCAGGATAATCAGATAGAGATATACCCGAAGAATGAGACCTTGATGATTGTTCATATTTTGCAGCCTCACATTAGCCTAGTTATGATTAGTTATGATTAATTAATGACGTACAACAGCGGGAAAATAATGATCCACACGAGGTCTACCATATGCCAATAGCAAGCTCCTGACTCAAAACCCGAAAGGCTCTTACCCTGATAGGCTCCTCTTGTTGTTTTGTATGCCATGGAGCCCAAGATAATCATTCCGAGAATGACGTGCATAAAGTGGAATGCTGTGATAAAAAAATACAAGGTAAAATAGGTATTGGTCGACAAACCAAATCCTTGTTGGATCAGCTCGTTATACTCCCATGACTTCACCGCTAAATAGACTCCCGCCGTGAGTAACGCACCGCCCAATAGCGCCGCAGCATAATCTTGGCGTGAATGCTTTACCGCATTTAAGCTGAGGGCGACCAAACAACTACTGGAAATTAACGCAATGGTGTTAATCCCACCGGCGACGGGATGCAGGTAGGTTTGTCCCTGTTGAAACATATCGGGATACAGCTGCCGTGTTACTGCAAAACCAATAATAAAAATAGCGAATACCGTTAGCTCTGCCAAAATGAAAAACCACATTGCCAAATCACCCGGCAAATGTGGCCGCTGGCTTGATGTCACACCCGCGACATCACCGGTTGGTACCTGATTGGATCCGGTATTGACCATATTATGACTTTTCATCTGCAAGGGCATTAACAATCAAAATACAGTCGAGCGACATCCATGAGCGCTTCAACGGTACTGAGATCATCAGACAATGGCTCCGCAAGGCAACTGCGACACGCGGCCAGTGGCGACATACCACTGGATATCATTCGCGCCGCATAAATTAATAAGCGCGTAGAAGCCACTTCATCTAAGTCACAGTCCAGTCTGCGCAGTGACCCGGCCAATTCAATCAACTTACCCGCTAAATCTTGATCTATTTGACATTCCGTCATCAGTATTTGGATCTCGAGCTGAGGATTTGGATAGCCAAGCCGCAATGCGACAAAGCGCTGCCGAGTACTCGCCTTCATTCCTTTAAGAATATTTTGATAACCAGGGTTATAGGACACCACCAACATAAAACCTTGTGCTGCAGCGAGTTCTTCTCCGGTTCGTTCGATCGGTAATATGCGACGATCATCGGCAAGTGGGTGCAATACCACTGTGGTATCTTTACGTGCCTCGACGATTTCATCGAGATAACAAATACCGCCTTCTCTCACCGCCCTCGTTAACGGTCCGTCTTGCCAATAGGTACCCTTTGGACCAATCAAATGACGTCCCACTAAATCCGCGGCAGTTAAGTCATCATGACATGCCACAGTGTATAAAGGTCTGCCTAGTTTCTCCGCCATATAAGCCACAAAGCGCGTTTTACCACAGCCCGTAGGCCCTTTAATTAACAATGGCAGTTGATGAGAAAACGCGTACTCGAACAGTTGTATTTCGTTGTCTTGCTGCTGATAAAATATCTGTTCATTAATAGCAATTGCAGTGGTAGTTGATAAGGTCATATGGGTCCCTAGTATTCGACACTACTCGAAAAGAAAGCTATTTAAATATAGCATTTATTAACATTTTGGCTGAAAAACTCCCATCGCTGTTGGTTAATAACAAAGTTGATTCATAATAAAGTCGTCACCATAATCAAGGATGGGAAGAAAATAAGATAAGCTCGCATCAATAATCGCAAGTATCGATGGGCATGACGCAATTCCATAAAATGATCGATGATCATTAATCCCTTACACATCACGGTCAATGCAACCAAGATGCTAACCAGCGCTGAAGAGTTAAATTTTTCACCCAAAAACGTATTAAATAGCGTTATTCCAATCAACGCCCACCAGCAATACTCCATTTTTCCAAAAGATTTCATCATGGCCTACCTTAGAACATACAAGAGTGGAAAAATAAGGATCCACATCAAATCAATCATGTGCCAGTACATGGCTAATGCTTCTAGACCTGAATGTTGTTTCGCTGAATAGGCTCCTCTACGCACACGAAAAATCACCCATAAAACCGCGCATGCAGCCCAACCCACATGGAGGAAATGATTAAAAGTCATATAGTAATAAACAGTAAAAAACTCACTGCTACTGGTTCGAAAACCCTGCTGATGATTCCAATAGAATTCGCCGGATTTCACCAATAGGTACAAGCAACCACAAGCCAGAGTGAGCCACAGATAGACTTCACACTTGGCTCGATTGTCTAACCGAATATTGATCATGGCTTTTGCAATGAAGTAACTGCTTGAAAGTAATATCAATGTGTTTGTTACCCCCGCGAGGGTACTTACACTTTGGGGGCCTTGAGAAAAAGCTTCTGGGTAATGGTATTTGGCAATAAAATAAGCGACGAAAAAAATACCAAATTCAGTGAGTTCAGATAGGATCCCCACCCATATCGGAATATTACCGGGGATTCGACCAGCCCGCAGCTCACTCCAGGAACTAGGGAAAATGCCCAAAGGTGCTTTGGGGGGCTCACTATTCATCGGGTAATGATCATCATAAGCCCTTTTGGCCAATGGTTGTCGGTTTACCTAAGTTTAGTTCAATAATACACAACAGGCGTGAAATCCCTTTTCTTGACAGGGCTTACCCAAGACATAAATATAATCTAGCCATATAGCATGTTGTTAATGACAGGACAACGATTGGGGCAGTTAAACGACATCCTGATAGTGACGAAAATAAAGGCCTAAAAATGGTCGCTTAATTAACCAATCGGCGCAATAAATGTTAAAAACACCCTTTAACCTGTCCAGTAGCGATGATGAGCTTTCGCCAATCGCAGCCTGAATGGCATATGACATCGATAGATAATTTCATTTTAGAGCTAAATCACGTAAACTATGCGCTGTTTTTTAAGTCTCTTTTTTAGGTAAATCATGATCCGTTTAAACCAAGTACAATTGCCTCTCGACCATAATGAAGATGCGCTGCAAGATGTGGTATTGCAAAAGCTATCTATCTCCGCGGAGCAGCTGGTTGACATACATGTGTTTAAACGTGGCTACGATGCCCGTAAAAAGAATTTAATTTGGTTAATTTATACATTGGATGTGACATTAACCAATGTAGACGAAGTGGCGTTATTGGCGTCGCTTGTTGATGATCACAACATCCGTGTTTCACCAGATACCGATTATAAGTATGTTGCTTGTGCTCCAGAAGGGTTAACGGAGCGCCCATTGGTGATAGGTATGGGACCATGTGGCTTGTTTGTCGGACTTATATTGGCGCAAATGGGTTTTAAGCCCATTATTTTAGAGCGCGGTAAATCAGTGCACGAACGCGCTAAAGATACCTTCCGTTTTTGGCGTACCAGTGAGCTAAACACCGAATCCAATGTGCAATTTGGTGAAGGTGGTGCGGGCACATTCTCTGATGGTAAGTTATACAGTCAAGTCAAAGACCCTGGTTTTAAAGGCTTAAAAGTAAAACAAGAATTTGTTGCCGCGGGCGCACCGGCTGAAATCATTTATGTCAGCAAACCACACATTGGTACCTTTAAACTGGTGACTATGGTGGAGAAAATGCGTAGTGAGATCATCCGATTAGGCGGTGAAGTTCGCTTTGAAACCCGTGTCGATGAAATCAATATTAGCGATCGTCAGGTGACGGGTGTCACACTTAGAAATGGCGAAGTGCTGCATTCTACACATGTCATTGCTGCGATTGGCCACAGTGCCCGTGATACATTCCAAATGTTGCATGATAAAGGCGTGTATATGCAGGCGCAGTCATTTTCGATTGGTTTTCGTATTGAACACAAACAAGACATGATAGATAAAGACCGCTTTGGCAGTAACGCGGGCCACCCAATGTTAGGTGCTGCAGATTACAAGTTGGTCCATCATTGTAAAAGTGGTCGCAGTGTGTACAGCTTTTGTATGTGCCCTGGTGGTGTGGTTGTGGCGGCAACGTCAGAAGAGCATGCGGTAGTCACTAACGGTATGAGCCAATATTCGCGAAGTGAACGTAATGCTAACAGTGCCATTGTGGTGGGGATAGACCCAAGTGATTTTGATAACGATCCACTGCAAGGGATCGCGCTGCAACGTAAATTGGAACGCAATGCCTATGTTATGGGCGGCAGTAATTATGATGCACCTGCGCAAATGGTAGGCGACTTTTTAGCCGCGGGGGTGGGTAAACCGTTTGAAAATGTTGAGCCATCTTATAAACCCAATGTAAAAATGACTGATTTAAGCGATGCATTACCCCAATTCGCCATCGATGCGATCCGCGAAGCCATTCCCGCATTCGGTAAGAAAATTCGAGGTTTTGACAGTAAAGATGCCATGTTAACGGGCGTTGAAACGCGTACCTCTTCACCAGTGCAAATTAAACGTGGCGCAGATTATCAAAGTCTTAATACCAAAGGTTTGTACCCTGCAGGTGAAGGTGCCGGTTATGCAGGCGGCATTTTATCGGCGGGTATCGACGGCATCAGTATTGCCGAAGCCGTTGCATTAGACATGCTAAAACAGATAGCCAACCGTTAATGTCGTCTTAAATTAACAGCGCAACAACGCCACATATGGATAATCGCTTAATTGCCACTGCCGCAAGTGCTGAAATGTCCGCGCAGATTTAATGTTAATATCACTGGAAAACTCCCGCGTTTTGGCCCCGCCCCGCGAGTGATTTTCCTGTTGATGTTCCTGTTGATGTTATGTTTGTTTATGGCTGCCATCACACATTGGCTGAGTTCTTGTTGATTTACAGCCACAAAAGAACACTTTATTAGACTCTTTGGCAGTAAATTTCACTGGTGTAAATTCAGAACCTTTATGAGAACCATCACAAAAAGGCTGTTTTTTACTTTCCCCACATGAACACCAAAAATAATTTTTACCCGCTTCTACCTCGACTGCATAGGGGGTATCTGAAGCACGTATTGGTTTACTCATAATATATTCTCCATAACTAGCTAATAAACATAACAACTAAACTAACAACGAAACTAACAACGAAACTAACAACGAAACTAAGCCACCCATTCTTATAATCAACAACATAGCTGCTTTCATCATTCATTGCGATAGCCTTTGATTATTCCAGCACATAAATTAGCAACATTGCTAATAAGATTGAGCCGTATGACCTGGTCAACTGTAATCGAAATAATCCCGATAACCTCAATGTAGATCCATGCTTAAACATCTTCAGTTGTAGTCTTATTCTCATTATATTGACCATAAACCTTAACCGTCCCATTTCACTCTTCTGACAACACCAGCGACCTAGTGGCTCAATCTCTTTGTGTTCTTACTATATGCATGACATTGCGAGCGGCACCCTGACTTGACTGAGCTTTGTACGTCGGCAGCTATTGGCTGGGAAAACGTCTCATGCGAACAAATGAATGTGACACCCACGATTACTGCTAGTCAAATTTTACTTGTTGTTAAGCAGTCCGATCGATTGGGTGATTGACACCATCGCCGGTGACCACGTTACCTAAATCAAATGGATTGACGCCGTCTAAACAGCCAATGTTAAAGCCATATTCGCTCGGGTTTGAGCGTCGTTGATGATGGGTATAGATACCACAGTGAGAACAGAAGAAGTGTTTCGCGGTGTTGGTATTAAATTGATATAGCTTAAGCACATCTTGGCCTTTTACCAATCGAATTCCATCGAGTTTAACCGAAGCAACAATGGCACCTTTTCTACGACAAATTGAACAATCACAGCGTCTCGGGTTTTCGATGCCGTTTAGTAAAGTGAGTTCAAGTTCAACCGCTCCACAATGACATGTCGCTTTGTGTTTCAGTTCAATGTTGGTATTGCCCACTCGTTTGATCATGCCAAGACCCTTTGTGCTTTATAATGTAACCATTGACTCGTGCTATCTATGTCGGTAACTCGAGGTAACATTAAAATATCACCAGAGTGGTTCATTTAAACCGAAAATCGCGCCAGCTATAGTTCAAAAAAATGTAAACATAAACAAACTCTTCCAACTTAATCGCATTACCGGAACGATAAAATATAAGCTAAAAACTATTTTGCCGCTTTCTCCGCTGCCAACACGCTGGCCATTGACGGCACTATTGACACTGGATCTAGGCGCATTTGGAACCAATTTAAGCGCCAATCTAAATGCGGACCCGTAACGCGACCGGTTGCACCAATTTCAGCAACTTTATCGCCCTGCACAACTTTGTCACCGACGGTTAAATACAATTTACTTAAGTGCAAAAATGTTGAATTAATCCCATAACCGTGATCGATAATCACAGTGCCACCAGAATAGAACATATCAGGCTCGGCTAAGGTAATAACGCCGTCTGCTGGCGCGACGACGACCGTGCCTGTTGGACGTGCAACATCAACACCAAAATGTGGGTTACCGGGAACGTCGTTATATACCCGTTGGCTGCCATAAACGCCTGAAATTCTGCCCGTAACTGGCCAAATAAAGGGCTGCATAAATGCCTGTTGCTGACTAAATAAGCCTCTGGCGGCGCGAGTCTGTTTGGCATCTTTAGCCGCCCTTTTTTGGGCGACAGGATCGGGTTTCATTATTTTTTGGCTAATGCCAGTGACCCGATCAATTTTGTACTGCCTCGCGGCAATTTTTAGCGGTTTAATTTCGGTTAATCCGTCTGGGTAAATGACTTTAAACACTTGCTCTGCTTTCGCGTCTCTATCAAACCCAATGGCAAATTGACCATTTGGGGTGATTTTTACCGGTTGGCCATTAAGTAAAATTTTACTGCCTGCTGGCACGGCGCCACGCACTAGTGCACCTTGTTCAAACTGACCTTGAAATGTCACCGCTGCAGCAGCGTTAGTACTGAGTCCGCATAGACTGATCACCAGCATTGCGGCCGTTGAAATCGATTGTAAAAGTGTCTTTTTTAATAACATAATCGAAATGCATTCCTTGTTAATTGCGACAAAAAACATAAAAAAAGGGCTACCGTATGGCAGCCCATTAATAATACTTGATTAACCTCTTACTGCAATGGCTCCTTTGCCAATACCTTCGAAAGCGATGACTTTAAAATGACTTTCGGGCTCTTTACTCGACAATGTTTTAGCCATGTATTCAGCCAATAACTCGACGGTGGTGTCATGGGGAATTAAGTCACAACAATGCTTAGGAATTGCTAATTGAAAATCACCTTGAGGGGCAACATAGTGAAAACCAAAATGCGTTTCGTCGCTGACTTTCGTTTGCTTAGACAAATGAAGTGTTTTGATAGACACTAAGTCTTCTTCGGTGCCAAGGTAAATATCTTGCCAACGTTCAGCCCAATAGTGGTCCCATTTAGGTGTCGCGATGCCATTTTCAAATACCGTTACCGGGCTCCGATGACCATGAGCAATACGCTGACAATTACCGTCATGTTTACGTAGACCATGACTGTAATGATAAAACGGCGTATCAAGTGCTTCGTGGCGTAATGTCAGGCTGATACCTTGGACATTTTCTGGCAACACTTCACGTAAGGCTTTTTTCAAAAAGTCATTAACACTTTCATAGTCGATAACTTCGGTTGGGATCAGTGCAAAAGCTTGTGATGGACACGCCAGGTGGATATCACCTTTTTGGCTGCTAAAGTCCATCCATACTCGGTCGCCCTTTTGCTGCCAGCGCACTTCGCTGCAAGCCGTAGGGATTAACAAACGATGATCGGCAACATCATCGATGGTGTTTTTGATGGTACGCTTGACTTTGGCAAAGTCGAGCACCATATTTTGCTCATCTAAGCCGCCATCTAATAGCACATCGACAATCCAGCTTTCACCTACCATGCCGCGAATGGGGCAAAGATAAGAAAAATCAATAACAGTTAAATCTTTTACAAACAGTTGCATTAATGCTCCTAGGCAGAAAAACAGTCCACCTCAGTATAAATGTATTCCAAATAGCACATGCCAGTGGAAGCACTATCTTACCTGATCCACTTTGGTCCGACTATCAACTCTTAGTCTACAACCAATTGCGCTAATACCAATAGTTAAATACCGATGCTCTACTGCCGATCGCCTAAATCAATGTCTCGTCAGTGTGTTCGATGTCAAAATAAGACCCAAATGAGATCAAAATGAGACCGCATTGATACCACATTGATACCGCGAATTATTTCAATGCCATGTCAAACAAAAGCGAAGCGATGAGCGAGCAAATATCCTTGTAGATATAATAAATAAAAGTAAGTCGACTCAATAATATTTTAATAATCAGATGACTACCGAAGAAGCGGAAAGTGGAGCGTTAATGATCTCAGTTAAGCATTTGCTAAACCGAGTTAACTGATGAATAAGGCGTTGTAGCGCACAGATAGTACCAAGTTATGATAGCTCTTAACGGCCCAACATAAATAGCACCAGTAAACTAAGCGTCATAAGTGAAGGCATACCACTGTTGCTTGTCAAAGCCCACTGCTATGGGCATGGCGGATAGAGATGTTCGAAAAAACGGGGCAGATTGAGGGCGTTTTATGTCGACAATTCCAGGCCGTTTATCAATAAGGTGAGCAGCTAACAAGCTATATTCATCATAGCCAAACGGACTTACCACACGCTCAGCATGCCTCGAGCCAGCCACATGCGCTGGTATTATTTACCAGCTCATTCCACCTTATAGCCTACCCCATAAATTGAATGTAATAGTTCTTTTTGTTGACTAGCTTGGGCCAACTTATGACGTAGATTTTTGACATGACTATCTATGGTACGCGAGCTGACAATACGATCGTCAACATAGCAAACTTGCATTAGGCTGTCGCGAGAGTGCACTACACCGGGTCTTTTTAGCAAAGTGTGCAGTAATCTAAATTCAACCGGTGTTAATTCAATCTCTTGTTGGTCGACCTGACATTTAAAACGTTCGATATTGATCTGCAGATATTTATAACGAATAATCTGTTCACTTTGACTGCCATGGGTATTTTCAACTCGTCTTAAAATCGTTTTGACCCGAGCGACGACTTCCCTAGCCGAAAATGGTTTACACACATAATCGTCTGCTCCAATATCTAAGCCCATTAAGCGGTCAATTTCATCTACCCGCGCCGTTAACATTAATACTGGCAGCATTGAAAATTGCCTCAACTCACGGCAAATGGTTAAACCGTCTTTATAGGGCAACATCAGATCTAAAATCATAAAGTCAATTTGTTGAGACTTAACCGTTTCAATCACTTCACGACCATCGTGTTGTACCAAGGTGTTAAAACCTTCAAGGGTTAAAAAGTCGACTAAAATCTGCGCTATTTTAGGCTCGTCCTCCACCACTAATATGGTTAATGGTTGTTGATGAACATGTCCACTCATAATGACTCCCTGTGCATAGGTAATAGTACTTCAATACAAAGTCCACCCTGTGGTGATGGGATGGCCTTAATGGTGCCATCATGCGCTTCGACAATATTCTTACAGATGGTTAAACCAAGACCTGCACCACTACCACGGCGTGTGCGGGCACTGTCTTGGCGATATAATGGCTCAAACAGGTGTTCACACTCTTCAATGCTGGCACTGGGCTTGGTGTCATTAATAGTTAATCTCATCGTTTTATTTTGTTGTGATAATCGCACATCAATTACCCCTGGACTGTCTGTGTAAGCCATAGAATTCATTAATAAATTAATAAATAGCTGTTCAAGACGAAGCATATCGGCAGATAAATACACCTCAGGCTGGAGCTTACTTTGTAGCGTTAGGCCTTTATCTTGTAGGCTGGTAGCCATACTATTAAGCGTGCTTTGTAGTGATTCACTGACGTTCACCCGCTGGAAATGATAACGTAATCCACCAACATCAGATAAAGATAGTTCATACAAATCATCGACTAAGTGCTTCATACGCAGCACTTCTTGTTCAAGTGAGATTAACTGAATGTGATTAAATGTTCTGATCCCCGCTTTAATCGCATCAATTTCACCGCATAAAATACTCAAAGGGGTACGCAATTCGTGCGAAATGTCCGCTAACCAACGATTTTTGGCACTACGATTTTTAGATAATGTCAGCGCCAGATGATCAATATTAGCCATTAGTTGGCCTAATTCATCGGTGCGCTGAGGCGATAAACGTTGATCATAATTACCCTGAGATAAATATGACACGCCCAGCATAACTTGCTTTACCGGAATAAGCAGAAAACGAGATAACCACCAAGCAATCGCACTCGCAAGCAGTAAACACAATAAACCAATTCCCATACTGGTCCAGCGTTGTTGCTGAGAAAATGCAGTAGCCGAAGAAGATTCAATGTCTCTAATAGGGCTGCTGTATAAATAACCGACGACCTGATCATCAAATATTAGCGGTAAGCTAATGAGAACGTCCGCATGGTCAATGTCGGCGCCGACGATAAATTGTTGCGCTGCTGAATATAACCCTGTCGGTGGACCAGAAGGTGGTGAAGCAAACGGAGGCCGTCGTCTAGGAGGACCTAATTGTGATCCCGGTCCCAAAGGAGGATTATCACCAATCGGTCTTGGGGGGGGCATTGCGCTGCCGTCTGGACGATATTTTTGTGGACGTGGCGCATGAAGCGCAATGGCTTGTGTTAATGCTTTTTGATTAATAGACTGCCACACTCGTGTAGATTGTTGCTCTGTCATTACTGATGGATCAGTTTGTGATACCGGATTAGCCGCATAAAGTGCCAATAGTTCATTCGATAAATACTGTAGACGCTCTTGTTCTAATCCGTTGATGTAGTCTAAAAAACCTTGGTCAAAACTCCACCTCGCTAATGATAACGTGGCGATAAGTACAATACTGGTAAGGCCAACGAAGGCTAAGAAAAGCTTTTGAGATATTTTCATAAAAGACATTATAACCAGCTATATACGCACAAACTAGTCGCGATAAATAACTGATAAAAATCTCCTCCAATTCTGCACAATTACTCCACATTGTTAGGTTATATTGCCATGAGTTACCTAACCAAGGAGTGTCACCATGACTCTTAAGCCAATCAGTATTGGTCTACTTAGCTTTATGTTATTAGTATCTGTCGGTGCTAATGCTAACCCACATGATAGAAAACCACCTAAAGAAGCTGTTGAAGCGTGTGCTAACAGTGCTGAAAATGATCAGGTTAGTTTTGACACCCCCCGTGGCGACACCCTTGAAGCAAGCTGTCAAATTATCGATGGCGAGCTTGTCGCTGTACCCGCCAATGGTCCTGACGATATGAAACAACCGCCAAAACAGCGCAAATAACACTCGTGTAGTTAAGGGGTATTCTTGCCTAAAATAATTAATAATCAATGCTTAAGGAGTAAATATGCAAGTGACTAGTGGTAACAATTCGATGCAAATGACATCGGCCGAGAACACCCAAAGACCTCCGCGTCCTGATGGTCCGCCACCACCAAAAGGCGGTGTACCGCCTGGGTTAGATACAGCGGTGTCGACCTTGTCTGATGATCAACAGCAATTAACAACTGACATGTTGTCATCATTGACCGACGAGCAACAAGAGTCGCTGAAGTCTATGTTGGATGAATTAAAACCACTTACAGAAGGCTTATCTGACGAGGACATCGGCAGTATTTTCTTTGAGGCGTTGAGCAGTATTTATAATGGTGAAAACACCGAAACGGCTAACAGTAATTCAACCTCTGTGAACGTAGATATTTACGCTTAATACAGTACTAAAAAGTCGTAATGGTGATATAAAAGCAGCTTACATATTGTGTAAGCTGCTATTTTATTTACTTTAAGTTAATTTCAGTGGGCAGGTTAATGCTGTTACGGATCATAGGTAAAAACTCGTTAAGATCTTGTGGCAATTGCGGTTTGCTGTACAAATATCCTTGAGCAAAATCACAGCCATTGAGCCGCAGAAAATCTGCTTGATCGACGGTTTCTACTCCTTCAGCAATAATCTGCAAATTCAGTGCATGCCCAAGTGCAATAACAGCCTTTGCAATGACGGTGTTATTAGCATCATGAGGGATATCACGCACAAACGACTGATCGATTTTCAACGTATCAATCGGTAACTTTTTCAGATAATTGAGTGAAGAATAACCGGTACCAAAGTCATCGATGCTCAAGGCAATTCCCATAGCACCTAATAATTTCAAATCATGAATAATCGCATCGGGATCGATCATCATACAAGACTCGGTTACTTCTAATTCCAAATGTTTGGCAGGTAATCCGGTTTCTAATAAAATGGATCGCACTTTATCGACAAAATCATTTCTTTGCAGCTGTAAGCTAGCCACATTAACTGAAATACGCTCAAACATTTTACCTTGAGTTAGCCATTCAACCCCTTGCAGGCAGGCTGCCTTTAATACCCATAAACCAATATCCCAAATCAAGCCAATCTTCTCAGCTAATGGAATAAACTCTGCCGGAGAAATATTGCCAAAGACAGGGTCATGCCAACGAATGAGCGCTTCAAAGCCACTGGGTGTCAGATCAGACAGTTTCAACTTCGGTTGATAAACTAAATAAAAATCTTCATTCACCAGCGCTTGGTGCAATGCTGTTTGCAGTTTTAATTGCGCCACAGCCTGTTTGGTCATTGACTCAGTATAAAAGGCATAATTGTTTCGCCCATCTAATTTTGCACGGTGCATTGCAGCATCAGCATTACGCAATAAGCTGTCATGATCATCACCATCACTTGGATATATCGCCACCCCCATACTGGCAGTAAGACGTACAGATTGGGAATTATCGAGAATAAATGGCTGTTCAAACACACTTCGAATACGGTCTACCGAAGAGGTAACGGAATCCGTGCCCGTGATGCTAGGCAACATAACCACAAACTCATCGCCACTTAAGCGTGCTAATGCGTCAAAATCAGATAATGCATAAGATAAACGATTGGCCAATTCAACTAAAACTTCATCGCCAATAACATGACCTAAACTGTCATTAATGTGCTTAAAAAAATCGATATCTAAAAACACAATCGCCAACTGTTTTTTGGCCCTATGAGAGTGATTAACCTCTTGCTCTAGCAGTGACATAAATTGCATCCGATTAGGCAATTGTGTCAGAGGGTCAAAATAAGCTAAGTTTTTGAGTTTTTCTTCATTTTGTTTCTGCGCTGAAATATCGGCAAACACTGCAACGTAATACTGAATGATATTTTGTTTATCAAATACCGCACTGATGGTAATAGCTTGCGGAAAAATAGCCCCATATTTACGACGATTCCAAATTTCACCATGCCATTTACCTTGAACAAGCAAGGTATTCCACAAACGTTCAAAGAAGCTTTTTGGGTGACGTCCCGAACTGAGTATTTTAGGGTTTTGACCTATTACCTCTTCACGGCTATAACCGGTGATATCAGTAAACGCTTGGTTAATTTCAGTAATATTACCATCACGGTCAGTTATAACGACTCCCTCGACCGCATTTTGAAACACGTTTGCAGCTAACGTTAACTGTTCTTCTGCCTCTTTATGTTTGGCTATATTACGAGTCATGCCGATGACACCGACCAAATGGCCTTGGGCATTAAGGATCGGAGCCTTGATGGTTTCGAGCCACACTTTGTTAAAATTAATGTCGAATTCTTCGCATTCAGAAACCACTACCGTTGCGCCGTTATTAATGGCTAATTTATCGCCCTCAATAAATTCTTCGGCGGTGCGTTGGTCAAAAAGATCAACGTCAGTTTTACCGACAATTTGCTCTTTAGATTTTCGCCAAGCTCGTTCAACACTTTTATTACAGGCAACATATTGCCCGCTAGCATCCTTAACCCAAACATGTTCATCAAAAGCATCAATAAAAGACTGTAAATCAACACCTGGGGACACTGACTCTGTGATATTTAAATCAACGATTAAGGAGCTTATATAATAGCGAATGGCGTTAGTTAACATATCCGCTATGCGCGCTTGCATCGCAGATAAAGGTTGAAATAAAGTCGCCTGAGTCGGTTTGATGTTATTGGCACTAAAGCTGATCACACCGATGATATGACCTTGAGGTGAACGAATAAACTGATGATAAACACTAGTGTGTTGGTCTACTTCTTTTACGCTATTAGGGGGTGTTGCTTTAAGATGTTGTAACACGCTAGCGTTATGTTGTCGCTGAGTCATTTCATCAATATTTTGACTTGTACAAATAGCTTCAATACTGTTATCAGAATTGACATGGTAAAACATGATTGTAAGACGAAACTCGGCAGAAATATCATTTATTTCTAGCTGCCATTCTCTTAATTGCGCTGGAGAAATAGCTTTTTTCAGCATACCACCTTCCTGAATAGTGCTTATTGAGTAAGCTTTGATAAGCCAAATCTTATGGGTACTATTATGAGTATTCTTATTAGCATTAGTGCCAAGTCAGATTATATCAGAATCGGCCTTATTAGCTGTAATTAAACAACCAATGCAATCGATTCGAGCGATTAATACTATAAGGACACTATAATTACCTGATTAACAACTCAGATTCAATCATAATATTACACAAAAACAAAAAAGGAGCCAAAAGACTCCTTTGTGGGATTCGTTACCGTCAGTGCGACGGTAAACTCCTGAATGCTAGCTATTTTTTAAAGCAGCAATGCGCTTTTCTAATGGCGGATGGCTCATCAATAACTCAGCCATTGAACGTTTGCCATTGATACCAAAGGCTGACATTTGTGCTGGCATAGCGCCAGATTCAGGCCCTTGACGTAAACGTTCTAATGCGGCAATCATTTTATTTTTGCCTGCTAAACGCGCGGCGCCTTCATCAGCCTTAAACTCACGAATACGTGAAAAGTAAGCTACGATAATCGATGCCAAAATACCGAATAGCATATCAAGTACAAATACTACAGCCATGTAGGCGAACATACCTAGGCCTTGACCTTCTTCGTCATTACTGGAAACAAAATTATTAATAATGCCAGCAACAACACGTGCTGCAAAAATAACAAAAGTATTCACCACACCTTGAATTAAGGTTAAGGTCACCATGTCACCGTTGGCCACGTGGCTCACTTCATGAGCGAGAACGCCTTCAATTTCGTCTTGGGTCATGCCATAAAGCAAACCAGAACTGACTGCAACTAAGGCGTTATTTTTACTTGGACCCGTTGCAAATGCGTTCATCTCTGGTGACTGGTAAATTGCCACTTCAGGCATCTTAATTCCAGACTTTTCAGCTTGGCGTGCAACCGTTTCAACTAACCAACGTTCCATACTGTCACGTGGTTGAGTAATAACTTCACAGCCCATGGTTTTCTTCGCCATCCATTTTGAAATGGCTAAACTGATAAACGCACCACCAAAACCAAAAATGGCAGCAAATACTAACAGTCCACTCATCGTTGAGGTATTAACACCAAGAATAGACATTACAATTGAGGCAACCAGTAAGATGGCAAAGTTGGTTGCGATCAACAAAAATATACGCTTCATTTAAGCTCCTGTATGGCGAAAGTGCCGATTTTCAGTTGTTACCAAAGACATAATATGTCAATAAATCTAAAATTCAAGCTTAGTTATATTAAAAAATATTTATCCTTCTTATATAGGCGGATTAAACATACTCTTGAATCTCTAGCGAGCAGATTTTAGGCAGATATTATTAAACCAAACTGAATAAAAACGACAAAAACCAACTAATTGTCGATAATGATTAATTTTTGATAAACTATCAAAAACAAAATACCAAAGGACTTTTTATGACCATTAATGCACTAATGTTGAGTGCTTCACGTGTCGGTGATTCAGCTTATTTAACCCATACTCTCGAACTCATCCGCCCATTAACTCAACCTGGGCAGCAATGGCTGTTTATTCCCTATGCTGGCGTCAGTGTCAATTACGATGACTATTTAATTAAAGTACAAACTGCGCTTGAACCACTGCCCATTATCATTACTAGCATTCATCAATTTTCCGATCCCAAACAAGCGATTCAAGATGCAGCGGGTATTTTGGTTGGTGGCGGAAATACATTCCAATTGCTCAACGAACTGTATCGTTATGACTTGGTACATTTAATCCGTGAACAAGTAGAAAATGGCATGCCATATGTTGGTTGGAGCGCAGGTTCAAACATTACCGGTGCTAGCATTCGTACCACTAATGATATGCCAATTACTGAGCCTCCATCTTTTACAGCCTTAGGCATTCTTCCGTTTCAATTAAATCCGCATTACACCAATTACCAAATGCCGGGGCACAATGGTGAAACACGCGCACAACGGCTATTAGAGTTTACGATGGTAGACCCATTAACGCCGGTGATAGCTATTCAGGAAGGCAGTGCATTGTGGCGTAGAGGGGAGACATTGCAACTGATTGGCGATGAAGTAGCTTACTTATTCCATGGCAAGCAACAAGAAGTTGAGATAGCCGTTAACAGTGACTTATCACACTTCCTTTAATCAGCGTATTGTTAATAAGAATATCGGATTTTAGCTTGTTGCAATCGGCTTTAACCTAAATTATTGGGCTTACTCTAATAAGCCCAATGGTGCAGTATATCGGCTACTCACTATCGTACTGATTTCGCTCACTGGGTATATCCGTTGAGTATTCAACAAATTCTACTTCAAATCCATTCGGATCAATAAAGTAACGGCTTTTGTAAAAAGGGTCATGTCCACCCATAATGGCTACTTCAAAACCCACCAGTGCTAATCTTGCCACTAACGCATCAATGTTATCCACTGCATAAGCAAAATGAGCTAAGCCCAATGCATTGCTTTTAAGGTCGCGCACCTCACCCGTACCAGAATCATTAAATGATAAATAATGAAAATCATCGCCAAAGTGAAGCCATTTCCGTGGTGTGCCATGCCAAATCGACTCTCCGCCACCACGAACCCGCCAATGGGGAAATGCCGCCTGATAAAATACTAATGTTTCATCTAAGTCATGCACCACTAAATTTAAATGTTCTAATCTCATCACTTATCTCCTTATTATTGATACAGCACAGCTTAATACCTCAAGTTAACTTGAGGTAAAGGATTAAATTTGCCAAAATGATAAAAAATTTGGAGTGCTAATGTCAGTAGAAACAGAATTAAGTGTGGGCCAAGTTGCAAAACGTTGCGGGATCAACATCTCTGCGATTCATTTTTACGAGCAAAAAGGTCTTATCAGCAGTTGGCGAAACCAAGGTAATCAACGCCGTTATGCACGAGAAGTTATCAGGCGGATTTCGCTCATCAAAGCTGCGCAGCAATTAGGGATCTCGTTAGATGAAATACACCTCGCCTTTACCAGTCTCCCTAATGGTAGAACCGCCACTAAAGAAGATTGGGCCGATTTATCAAATGCCTGGAAAAAGACGCTAACTCAGCGGATTGCTAAGATGCAAAAGTTGAAAGACTCATTAGAAGCTTGTATCGGCTGCGGTTGTTTATCGATGAAACACTGTCCACTGTATAACCCAGAAGATATTCTAGTCGAGCAAGGTCCAGGTCCGGTGCTGTTAAATAAAAATTAAGCACAAAAAAGCCTAGTTTAAAAACTAGGCGTAAGCAAAAACGCTAAATAGGGGGGGAGATAAACTACAAGGTTAACAATGTAGGTTAAGTGGCAGTTAACACTTAGCCCACCAATCATATCAGCCTAACAATATTGGCCTAACCAAGGGAGTTGGTTGAAACAATATCAATTTTACGTGGTTTCATTGCTTCTGGAATCTCACGAACTAAATCAATATTTAACAAACCATGTTCTAATTCCGCTCCCACCACGCGAACATGATCAGCTAATTGGAAGCTGCGCTCAAAGCCTCGTTCGGCGATACCTTGATGCAAATATTTACGATCATCACTTTTGGCTGTCTTATTGCCTTTTACTATCAGTTTTTCGCCTTCACTCATGATATCTAATTCTGGCATCGAAAAACCTGCAACGGCCATGGTAATTCGGTAACTATTTTCACCTAAAAGCTCAATGTTATAAGGAGGATAACCACAGTTGGCATTATTCGCTGCAGCGTGTTCAGCAAGTTGTGCTAAACGGTCAAAGCCAATCGCACTTCGGTAAAGAGGAGTTAAATCTGGAGAAAGATTAAAATTGCGCATGTTCATACCCTTGTCTAAAGCAATATGTAAAAAATAACCACTGTCTATGTCAGTGGCGTACAGTTTTCACAGCCCTTACGGCACTGTGCTAGCAAGTTTACTGAAACCTCTATCGAGCATTTCGTTAATCATTCCTGCTACAGAGTTAGATATATGGATCGCCTGTATGATATCAAGTGCTTCAAGTAAATAAATTACTTATTAATACCGATTACTTATAAACATCCATTATAATCAGTAACTAATATAGAGTTAAATTAATGAGATAAACAATTACGTGATATTAATTCCACTGTGATGACTTTTGTTACTGGTAATTTTGACCTAAGTTGTCACAATAATGGGCAACGAATAAAAACAAATAAGGACATTTTATGAACCCAGCAACAATGGCATTACTGATCCCAATTTTGGCTATTTTGGGCAGCTTTATTGTTAGTATAATGAAACTTAGAGAACGCCAAGTACGTGCGACAACAGAACAAGCAACTAATAATAAAGCATTGCATGATGAAATAAGCTCCCTACGCCAACGAATTGAAGTACTCGAAAGGGTTGTTACCGAAGATGCATACGACTTAAAACAAAAAATTAATAACGCATAAGGTGATTGAGTACTGTTAAGTACAACTAATACCAATCCGCATTAAATTATGATCTAATATGCTCACCACTTTCAAATTATTTTATACTGTGAAAAACTACACATCTGTTGAGCTTGTTAAGCTATCAAAGTCAGAAAAAGACGCCCGTATGCGTATCCGCATATTGGCTGTTTCTTGCTTTCTGGAATGTCACAATCGCGCTCAAGTCGCTCGCCAATTAAAGGTTAGTCGTCGCAGTGTCAATGAATGGGTTAAAAACTACTTAAATACTGGCATTGATGGCTTGAAAGCCAATATGAATTCGACAAATGCTAATAAACTCGACGAACACCAAAAGCAGGTTCTTTATCAATATATAGATGAGTTTAGCCGCTCCGAACAGGGTGGACGATTAACGGGGTTAGACGTTCAATCACATATAGAGCAGCAGTTTGGCATCCATTATCATATTAACCATGTATATAAGGTACTAAAAAATATTGGCCTAAGCTGGATAACAAGTCGCTCTAAGCACCCAAAACAATCCTTAGCAGCCCAAGAAGATTTTAAAAAAACTCATTTCTAAAACGATCGCAACGATCCCTGTCTATATTC